>JAUILM010000328.1 GCA_030432855.1 Bacteroidia bacterium | reverse complement strand
AGAGGTTTGGTGGGAACACGTATGTACAGCAACGCGGCAACTGCTCTCCAAGACGGGCATTGATCACAAAGAGGTAAAAGGAATCGGTATAGCCTATCAAATGCATGGCCTGGTCATGGTAGACAGGGAAGGTCAGGTGATTCGCCCTTCCATCATATGGTGCGATAGTCGGGCTGTGGATGTGGGAGATCGTGCCTTCGAGTCGATTGGTAGTGAGCAGTGTCTCAGTCACTTGCTAAATTCCCCTGGCAACTTCACAGCATCAAAACTTCGGTGGGTCAAGGAAAATGAGCCCGCACTCTATGACCGATGCTACAAGATTATGCTCCCCGGAGATTATATTGCCTACAGACTAAGTGGTGAGATGAGTACTACTATAAGTGGTCTTTCTGAGGGGATATTCTGGGATTTCAAAACCAATGATCTGGCAGCACTAGTGCTGGACGAGTATGGAATCGATCGGGCACTGATACCTACGATCCATCCTACTTTTGCCGTGCAGGGTGAGGTATCTTCCGCGGCGGCAGAGGCTACAGGTCTGGCACAGGGCACTCCCATTACCTACAGGGCCGGGGATCAGCCTAATAATGCATTATCACTGAACGTACTACATCCCGGAGAAGTAGCAGCGACCGGTGGCACATCGGGTGTGGTCTACGGTGTAGTGGATCAACCACAATATGATCCCTGGTCCCGGGTCAATGGATTTGCCCATGTAAACCATCAGGTGGATGATCCCAGAATTGGTATACTATTATGCATTAATGGAGCAGGTATCCAGTATGGATGGGTACGCAATCAACTCACTCCGGCCGGTACTACCTACCCGGAGCTCGAAGCCCTGGCTCAGCAAGTCTCCATAGGTGCTGATGGATTAAACATCATTCCCTTTGGAAATGGTGCAGAACGAATGCTTAAGAATCAGGATGTCGGAGCGCACTTCATCAATCTACAACTGAACCGGCATAGGAAGGAGCACGTCTATCGTGCTGCACTGGAGGGAATTGCTCACTCATTTGTGTACGGCATGAACATCCTTAAAGAGATGGGAATGATACCTCAAGTGATACGAGTCGGAAATGATAATCTCTTTCAAAGTCAGATCTTTTCTTCTACGATTGCTAATTTGACCGGAGCTCAGATTGAGGTGGCAAAGACTACCGGTGCCATAGGTGCTGCACAGGCATCAGCCGTAGGGGCTGGCATCCGGGGTTCTATAGAAGAAAGCATGTCATTGCTCGAGATCGTCGATAGAATTGACCCGGAAACCGATACGGATAAAAACCTGGAAGCTTATACCACCTGGCATCACCATCTACTTTCAATATTAAATCGATAAAACTGGAATGAATGAAAAGTAGAATTATCAAACTCTCTAGCTTATGGTCACTGACGTTGGCCGTACTCTTTATGTCATCATGCAGCCCCAAGATGGCTTCGAAAGCTGCCGATGTAGCACCAGCCGATCCTTATGTAGGGACCTGGAACTATCAGGTACAGGATACACCTGACGGCACTTTAAAGGGAACACTGCAAATAGACAAGGACGGTGACAACTACAAAGCCATGTTGATGTCGGGATCTAATGAAACGACCCTGGAAAATGTTGCCATCACAGGATCAACTCTTACCGGCAATTTTGACTATCAGGGATATACTGTGAATCTCAAGGGAGATTTTGATGGCATGTCTTTGAATGGTAACATGTTGGTCGAAGGTATGAGTTTTCCGCTCTCGGCCAGTAAAGCGCAGATGGAAGCAAAATAAGATAAGAACCTCTTCAGAATCTGGGGCTCGTCCCCGGATTCTGACACTCCTCATTATGAGGCCAGGCTCATAGATACCTTTTTCTCCAATTCTTGAACTGTATCCTTAAATACCACATCAGTATCCATGAGGTCCTGCACTGCATTGCAGGAGTATATGACGGTGCTGTGATCACGTCCACCAAACTTGGCCCCAATGGCTTTTAGTGATTGATTAGTCAACTTCTTAGCCAGAAACATGGACAACTGTCGTGCGATTACGATCGATCGCTTTCTTGTTTTACTTTGCAGCTTCTCAACCGGCATATTGAAATGATCTGCCACCAGATCTTTGATGCTATCTACAGTGACCTGCTTAGAAATCTGTGTAACAAACTTTTGAATGACCTCTCTTGCCAGGTCAATATCTACTTCACGGCGATTGAGCGATGCCTGAGCTATGATCGAGATCAGGACCCCTTCCAACTCTCTGATGTTATTCTGGATGTTGTAACAGATAAACTCAACGACATCCGTGGGAATCTCCAGCCCTTCATCACTCATTTTGGATTCCAGAATGGCGATCCGGGTTTCCAGGTCAGGTGCTGACAGATCAGCCGTAAGTCCCCATTTTAGTCGGCTTATGAGGCGCTCCTGCATACCGTCCAGATCCTTAGGAGGTCGATCTGATGTCAGTATCAATTGCTTACCGCTATCGCGTAGTTGGTTAAAAATATGGAAGAAGATCTCTTGAGTCTTGACCTTATTGGCCAGGAATTGAATATCATCCACCACTAATACATCCACCAACTGATAGAAATTTACGAGATCATTGATGGCATTGTTGCGAATGGCTTCAATGATTTGATTGGTAAACTTCTCTGATGATACATACAGGACAGATTTTTGGTCAAAATCCGACATAATCTGATTTCCAATAGCATGAGCCAGGTGTGTTTTACCCAGTCCTACATCACCATAGATCACGAGGGGGTTGAAAGCGGTACCACCGGGCTTTTTGGCCACTGCAATACCAGCTGACCTTGCCAGACGATTGCAGTCACCTTCTATATATGTGTCGAAGGTATATTTATCATTGAGTTGGGGATCAATCTTGACTTTTTTAATCCCGGGAATGACAAAAGGGTTCTTTATTTCTCGCTCGGATTCTTCTGATCCATTCCCATTCATGGGTTTGTTCGCAGATTTATACCGTGCTTCATCCGTCCTCAACAGAATCTGATATTCAAGACGGCCATCTTCTCCCAACTGACTTCTGACCGACTTTTTCAGGAGGCCTACATAGTGCTCCTCCAGCCACTCATAAAAGAATTTATTGGGTACTTGGATGGTTAATGCCTGGCCATCAAGGCCAACGGGCTTAATAGGTTCGAACCAGGTTTTAAAGCTTTGGGCATTTACGTTTTCACGAATTGTCTGAAGACACTTATCCCATACGATATGACAGTCTTTCACCATTCTTACTACGTCAGTTTATAGCAGTTACACTATTAATAAAATATCACCGTAAATCGGAAAAACGCGGAGATTTTTTAAGGGGATCTTACCAAATCCCGTACTACAGTCTCTTAAGTTGAAACAAATTTGTGAAAAAAATATCGCAAACTGAATACATCAAAATGATTTATTCCGATAAATTTTAAATTATTGCAAAACAACATCTATAATGTACTATTTATCATTGAATTACACAAGCAGATCCTGTGAATTTCTCGATAAAAACACATTACATTAAAGCTGAATATATACTTCTCAGAAGATCAGTAAAAACTACTTTATCCAACGATTTTCACAGGTAATACAGCGGTCTTTTCGGTTGCGTTCGAAGAAGACATCAATGCGCCCCAGTAATATGCCTGCCCAACCTACCTGATTGATAGTGACCGGCTGGTTATCCAGGTTGGCAAGTACCTCAGGAGCGTCCATGAAGGTATGGGTATGCCCTCCTAAAATCAAGTCAATATGACGACTTGATTTCGCTAGTTTTCGATCATCGACTTGATCGTCCTCATATCGATAGCCAAGATGTGAAAGACATATCACATAGTTACATTTTGCCACTTGCTTTAAATATGCCGCCGTTTGATTAGCATGAGATACCGGATCCTGATATTTGGTATTTCCATACCACGCATCAGGGACCAGGCCATCCAGCTCGATACCCACTCCCAGAATACCGATCTTGACCGAACCTTTGGTGACAATCTTGTGTGGTAGGATTTTATCATGCAATGCGGTATCGCTGAAGTCGTAGTTGCAATTAATCAGTGGGAAGTTTGCATGCGGCAGCTGCTTTACAAGGCCATCCACACCAGCGTCAAAATCATGATTTCCGATAGTTGCCGCGTCGTAGCCCATGGCGCTCATAAGTTTCATCTCGATTTCGCCACCAAACATGTTAAAATAGGGTGTACCCTGAAAGATGTCACCACTGTCCAGCAAGAGTACATGCTCCACCTCACTTCTAATCTCGTTAATTACTCTGGCTCTTCGTTCTGCACCTCCCAATCCCTCGTTTCGGCTTCCGTCCATTGGAAAGGGATCAATTCGACTATGTACATCATTAGTATGCAGAATAGTGATACGAGTGGTCTCAGGCAATGCCATTATGTCATATGGCAAGGCGGATAAGCCCAGAAGAGCTGCCGTTTTACCGGTTTGACGTAAGAATTTTCTCCTATTCATGAGCTACTACTTTTACGCGTCCTTCAACCCTGGGGGTCATTTTCTGGCCTTTTTCTGAAATCATCTGTGCTTCTTTGATCATAGCATCCCGGTAATACACATTCAATGCTTCATGAGGAAGTCCCTTGAGGAAATCACACCCGCTACCACCATTTGCGACATAATCACTCATCACTACAGAGTAGCTACCACCAGGATCCAGGGACTTGCCCTTTATTTGAATGTCCAACGCCTTTCCATTGTCGATGGTGTAAGACACCGTATTACTAATAGGCCATCCTCCACTCGCTGCCATATGATCAAATAACTTTTTGGTCGTAGTTCCATCCAGCTCGATCAGCACCAAAAAGTTGTCAAACGGCATGATTTCAAACATGTAGCGACGGGTGATTTCACCCTCAGCCACGCGGTCTACCCGCATTCCGCTATAATTACAAATGCTAAAATCTACCTGTTCATTCAGTAGGAGCTCTGCCTGATGCAATGTTGCATCAGCAACCCAGTTGCCCATAGTGCCTTCGGGTTTCTCTTTCACCAGTGGCGCCGTAGAGATGGCCAATACCTCGTTCATTTCCGCATCGACCGAGTCCCGATAAGGAGCAATCAGGGAAGGTAGAGAAGTCTCTTCCCCCATCCGGTCTACACGGCTTGTCATTCGTATGGTCTCGGTTCCCTCTGCCGCCACATGCATCACGGAAGTGCATGCAGTCGCAAGGGACATCACTACCAGCGTAAGACATAAGGATCTCAATCCCTTTTTTTTCATAGATGAAGTTTTGCTTCTTGTTTAATGGCAAACAGGGCCTTTCTACAGATCTCACCCCCTTTACCGGTAAAATGCTCAATCAAGGCATTGGAATAGGTGTCCACATCCTCCGTAAAGGCAACATCGATCATTTTCTGTTGTAGTTGATTAAAAAGCTCCTGTTTAGATAGTCTGATAATCTCCCAAAGGCTATCAGAAACATACATTTGCTGCGTGACATTATGCTCAAACTCTTGCTGTATAGCAATCATCAAGGCAGACTGCAAATCACCGGATGACATACGCTTAGTCCGCAGCTTGGCAATGAGATTAGGTATCTGAATTCTTTCAAACAACAGGATTAATCGTTCGTATGCCTGTAACTTTAACGGTAGAGTTGTCGATGAAGACTCCTTCTGAATGGCAATCAACTGCATCTGTTCTCTGTTCTTCAAAAACTGCTTGATCAGTACATAGCATACGATAAAAACAGTGATAGATGGCAACAAGACCAGCAATAAGAAAAACCATACGGAGACACCCTCTGCCATAACCTAATAGTGTTTGAACATTTTCTGGCTTACCAGCGTTATCAGACAAAGGTACAAGCCTTTTATGTACCTTTACGGAGAGAATTTAAAAATCCCAAATTTGAATTTGAAATGAGCATTGTAAAAGAAAATACCACGCTGGCTCCTGTAAAACTGACTGAAGGTGCTGTAAGGGAGTTGAAAAATATCAGGGATGACCAAAATGTGCCTGAGCACTATGGCCTGCGTATAGGTGTCAAAGGCGGTGGCTGTTCAGGATTTTCCTACATATTGGGATTTGACGAGAAGAAGGATCAGGATCAGGAGTTTGAGATCTCCGGCATGAGAGTGCTTATGTCAAAGGCACATGGTATTTATTTGCTGGGCATGGAGATTGACTATGTAGATGGCCTGAACAACCGGGGATTTTCATTTAATAATCCCAATGCCAAGGATACTTGTGGATGTGGCACCAGTTTCTCAGCCTAATCACAGGTTCTACGTTTCTATTTCCCAAAGTTTATTCGTAATTTTCCGGTCGACCTTATCAATAGTGGCCTTCGTCACCATTAGTTCCATTGTAATTTTATGACTATTGACCTGTACCCCAGGGTATATATCATATTGTCATAGAGAAAAAATATGAAAGTGCTTCACCCAGGCACTCTTATATAACGGAACACTTAAAACCCGACCCATGAGACACCTAGTGTTATCCCTGTCTCTGCTTCTCATTGGAGCAGGAGACCTCCTGGCATGTACATGTTCAGAAGTATTATCCTTTTGTCAATCCTTTCATTCATCCATGCAAATAGATTCCTCACGTACTATTGTAGTACGGGGAGAGGTAGTAGGTATGCGACATGTCAATGAAAGTGAAATCAGAATGCTGTTTGCCGTATCTGAATCCTTTCACAATTACCGGAATATAGACACGCTCGAAATCATTGATGGTAGCGAAGCTAATTGCCGAAGGACG
>JAUILM010000327.1 GCA_030432855.1 Bacteroidia bacterium | reverse complement strand
GAAAACCGGTCAGATCGGCAGACGGTAGCCATCGCCAAGAGTGTTAGTAGTCATGTCCGGACGTATGCCTATGGACAGACACCTTCCACAGAGACAAGTTGGAAGCGTATCCTCCAGGCTCTCGAATGCCACCCTAAAGATTTACTTAATAAGGCACATCCATATTATCAATTGCACATCCGGGGCAGGGAGTTCGATGATGAAAGTTGGGTTAAAATCCTTCGTTTTAATCCCGATATCATCCGCTCGCCCATAGCCATGAGTGGAAAGAAAGCGGTGGTGTGCAAGACACCTTCTGATGTCTACAGGTTGACTTAAGATATCTGGCAATAACCTGCCTTATTACACAACATGCTGGTCCTTCTGTGGCCTCCACCTTGATTTTTCAGAAAATCACTTACATATAGGTTTTTTATATGGCAATTATTTACATTTGAGGCTCACCAAGTAAGTCTAGTACCATGTCATTTGAAATAGAGGGGAAGCTTCATCGTAAGTATGATACAGAAAACAAAACGGCCACCTTTCAGGCTCGTGAATTTGTCATCGAGACCAATTCGAATAATTACATGCAATACATTAAGTTTCAACTGACACAAGATCGTTGTGGTCTTATTGATCCCTACAATGTGGGTGATCGGATGAAGGTACATTTCGACTTGAGAGGACGAGAGTGGAATGATAAATATTTCACCAATCTGAATGCCTGGAAGATTGAAAAGGCTGGAGAAGATGTAGTGATTGTACCACCACCTTCTGATGATGCATTTCCCGATGCGACCACCGAGCCTGTCTTCGATGACGGAGGGGATGATGACCTTCCGTTCTAAAAACGATGAGCAGATTTCTCAAAGATTTACCTTCCATTTTCAACCTTGGTAAACTTTTCCCGACCCTGTGTGCTTTACATGGTATGAGTAGATTGTTTACTGTCATACTATGCTTTCTCTTTGTTCAATCTCTGCAGGCGCAGGATATCGTGGCAATGGGTACGCGATGGGATGACTCTTTCACCGAATGGGTAATGTATGGTGAAGACGAGGCACTCATCGGAGAAATTTCCATACGCTGGCCTCTAAAGGGCGATTGGAGTGAATGGGATTTCAGATATGGAGAACTGAGTGGAAGTATCCAGGTGAAATGGAAGGGCGATCCAAACTTATGGGAACTCCGCGCTGACAATGAAGTCATCACTATACGAACGGTCTGGAAGGACGATTGGCGACAATGGGAGGTTAAATCTGAGAAACATCGATTTGATGTTCAGAGCAGATATGGTAATATCCTGGAAGAGTGGTCGCTCAAAGGGGACCGATTTGGCACGCTGGATATCTACACAGCATGGGAAGGAGACTTGAGAGACTGGATTGTAGATGACCGACTGGATGAAGAGATTTCTCTCCCCACAAAGATCGCCATGATCTTTATTCCCATCTTTTATTCTACACCAAAGTTTTAGATTTTCACCGTCTATTGTAAGATTTGATCAGTATGTGCTTTGGTCTTTACCTTACTGATCACTTCTTCTATGATGCCTTCTTCATCGATAATGAAAGTGGTGCGTAGGATACCATCATATTCCTTTCCCATAAATTTCTTGCGTCCCCATACACCATATGCTTCAATGACTTGCCGGTCTTCGTCTACCAGCAGAGGAAACGGTAAATCAAACTTGGAGATGAAGTTCTGATGTTTCTTAGCAGAATCTGCACTAACTCCTAGCAGCTCATATCCATTCTCCAAAAAACGATCATAATTGTCTCTCAAATTGCAGGCCTCCGCGGTACATCCTGGCGTGTTATCCTTGGGATAAAAGAATAGTACCAATTTCTTTCCTCGGTAGCTGCTCAATTCCCTGACATTTCCATCCTGATCCAATCCTTTAAAGTCCGGTGCTTTATCTCCTTTTTGTAAATGTGTTTGACTCACGTTCTATTTTTTTACAATTGTCTTTAACCCGGATAATGCATTAGACTTTCTATTGCGAGCCAAAGCTACTGCAAATACGGGCACATAAGCACTTTTTGATTCTCACCATAATAGTGACTATGTTTGCGAGTCAAAAAGTACCTGGAGCACCCGTCTTTATTGTATCTTTTGCTCTCATGACGAAACCCTAACGCATTATCCGGGTTTATGGAAATTCACTTCTACGGAAATCTAAAATCAAATGATTTTTCGGTGACATTTCCTACAGGGTCTTCAACACGAAATACAGCAGTATGTTTGCCAGAGCCTATCGAATTTGGGATTTTTACTGTGATTCTATTTGATTTTGCATCGAGCGTACCTAGCCACCACTTTTCATCTACCAGTACCTTGTAGATGAATGATCTTACACCCTTATATTGCAAATCATCATCTGCTTTCACTACGATTTGATATCCATCGGTCGTCATACGCTGACTGACCGTCTCTATGACAGGAGGAGTAGTATCTATCTTTAAAGAGAAGATGCCCAGGCTTCCCGCGTGTGCTTCAATGTGTTCATCTTTCCACGTTCCACCGATCGAATATTCTTTGTCACCAATCCGCTGGGCGATGTACACTTTCTCCCTTAGTTCTCTGAATGCATGTGGCTCCTTAAACCGAATAGAAATTCGTTTTTGTAGTGCTGCCCAGTGGGGACTAATTTCGAATTCGTCACTGATTTTTCCAGCCTGATCATGTCGCTGGATATGACAGTAGGTATCTTCATAGAATGACTGGGTCGAAATGCAGGCCGAAAAGCCGTCGATATGAATTTCATGATCTTTGTCGAATGGAATTTCATAATCATACCCAGTGAATGCCGGGCTCTCAACGGTATCTCTTCTTTTTAGCCAGAATTCCCTCTTTGTTTGGTTTTTCGCAAAGTCATATATCAGAATTTCGACTTTCTGGATTTTGTCCTGATAAAGGGGAATCACCCCGTTTCTATCTACATTTCGGCTACTTTGCACCGCGTGACATCGATAGATATGTCTCTTTTCCAGCGTTAATGCTTTGAAATCGGTGTAAGCTGTATGCCTTCGGAGGTCATAGGTCGACAGGGAGTCAAAATGATGCTGGTATATGGTATCTCCATCCAGGGTTAGCAGAATGCTGTAGATACCATTCCGATTTACCTTGCCATTGAAGAAATCGACAGCCTCGATACCAAATCCGCATCTCCATGCATCGACCTCGATGGTGTCCTGGATGCCATCTGTCAGACGGGCACCAATGTCGGTGTGGTGGTATGTACGATACTTATAGTCAAGATGATGGACGCGGATATCCTGTATAATGGGTGCGCTTTTATCGGCCACTTTCCAGCCCAGGAGAAGTGGATTTATCATACTGCCATTGGATGACTTGATCCACTCAAAATGAAGATGAGGTCCGAAAGAATATCCGGTTGAACCCAAAGTAGCAATTCGTTCTCCCTGTTCTACTGAAAGTTCATTTGGTTTCAGGTCAATGGTCACTTCGAATTGTTCTTCCTGAAATTGTCTGGCATAGACCAGGCTATCTAGTCTCGGTGTGAAATGTAGCAAATGACCGTATAAAGAAGTGCGATCCTCTTGTGGGTGATTTATGATGATTGCATTGCCATACCCTCCGCTTCGCACCAAAATTCGGCTGATATAGCCGTCTTCAGCGGCATATATGGGAGTACCCACCTGACCATTGGGTGACTTGATATCTATGCCCGTGTGGTAATGGTCTCCCCGTAATTCGCCAAACGTACCAGACAGCCTTAGGGTCCCCTCCACGGGTGGAATGGGTTGCCCTACCGCATGGTGCACCGCCAACAGAAAGATAAGGTTTAGAAACAGACAATATGCTTTATCGAATTCAATCACTGAGCTTTTTTAGAATAAGTTCGATGAGGTGGTCTGCCTCATAAAGGAAGTTGGCATTATCCTTTTGGAGATTTCTGTAGGCGTTTTGCCAGGTATCCTGATATAAGGCTTTTATCTCTGGCAGGAGTCTTTCTTTTATTTTTTGATCCATCCAGAAGGCATCCCGTCCCTCCCGACGATTGGTGAGGGTCTGGTCCTCTAATTGCGTGGATATTGCGTCCCATATTTCCTTTATGCCTTTCTGCTCTGTGGAAGACACAGGGAGTACGGATGTATCGGGATAAGCAGTATCTGCCATTGCGTTCTTCAGTTGCTGTACTGTAAGTCTTCCTTCGTCTGCCAATCTGCCATCTACTTTATTGACTACAATAACGTCAGCCACTTCCAAAATTCCTTTCTTGATTGCCTGCAGTTCGTCACCCATCATGGGCTGAACCACTAATACAAAAGTGTCACCTACGTACCTTGCCATCACTTCGGACTGCCCGACGCCAACGGTCTCGATGAAGATGATATCAAAACCTGCTGCGGCACAGAGCAGACTCGTCTCATATGTGGCAGGATGAAGCCCACCTGAACGGGTTTGGTCAGCAGAGGGACGTACAAATGCAGACTGAGATTGGCTTAGGCGCGACATACGGGTTTTATCTCCCATAATACTACCTCCTGAGACGGGACTGGATGGATCGATAGAAAGTACCGCGATTCGATGACCTTTCGCAATAAGATAGATACCGAGTGCTTCAATCAAAGTGCTCTTACCTACCCCCGGACTTCCGCTGATGACCACGTGCAGAGACGGACCTTTCTTGCGTTCTTTCTGGCAAATATTCAGTAGTTGGATGCTTGACTTACGATCTTTCTCCAGATTACTCTCCAGTAAAGTGATGCCTCTGCTGAGCGCAAATCGGTCACCCGCCAATATATTGTCGGCCAATACAGAAATATCAGGGAGATTCATAATGTTAAAATCTTTAACCACTTCACATTATCTATTTAAGTAATGTGTATATAGTTGATTTCAAATTATTTGCTTCACAACAAAATTAACATAAAGATCGACACTTTCTCGTTACCGTTAAAGTTGGTTAAACACAATCTGAACCGTGAGAAGGGTAAGCATGGCTACAATTATTCCGATATTTTCGTCCTGATTCTTTAACATTCATTGTATTTGATGGGAAAGCAAAGGGGGATTCATAGAAATCAATATTGTTAGAAATTTGATTACTTATGACGCTCAATTTCCCCTTTTGGCTTTCCCTATTTTTGCCCAGGCTTTTTCTGCCAGTTTTGCGGTCACACATTCGATCCAATAACTTCCCGCCATGGGATCTACAGTCCTAAACCAATCACTTTCGTGTTGAAGAATTCGTGGGATCATACAGTAGCCGTAGATTTGATCGGGATAGGAAAAGTCCTGTGACTGTGGCTCCATGACCAGACCATGCACCATTCCGGCCGTGGCGGCCATAGATTTGGTCGTCATTTCGATCAGACCCTTTTCGCGAAGACCTCCATTGTCCTCCTGCACTTTGCAAAGTGCCTGTACGTTGGGCTTTGGCTGATGAGATAATTTAAAGTTTTTCTGTCTCCATAAATGATCAATGAGGAGATGCAGTGCTCTCAATCTGGCAATTTCCAGAGCATAGTTTGGACCTATCTCAACCAGAAGGTGGATTCCACGCTGATCATAAAAGTCCCTTCCAGCAATTTTAATTAGCGAAAGTATGATCTCATTGAGCTGATCAGAAGGGGTTGCAACGCTATTCCGAAAGAAAATGAGTCCATTCATTCGGTCCTCAACGGATGATGCTGAAAACAATGCCTTAGCCTCCGATCGCTGAGCAGAGTTTAGGTGAGGAATCAGCTGAGGATCACCTAAATGAAGCTGGTAGGGCATCGCATCAATATTGAACACATTCATTTGCTGGATGTCCTCAAGAGACTGCAGAGAAACATGAATCTTGTCGAGGGCCAGGTCCGTGAGATCTTCTTTTATTTGGGAAAGTGCACCTGACGGCATGGAAAGAATCACTTCCGGAGGTTGAGGGATATGATCCACGGGTAGGACGATAGGATCAGGTGCATTGTCCGCACTGTAGATAGGATCCACTATGATACCGGGCTCGATTTCGCACTGAATATCGGGCAAGTTGAGCTTTTGGAGTACCGATGAGACGGCATTCTCCCATGCTTTACGATTTGCAGCAATGGATGACTCTTCGGTATTCATTAGATCGATCCGCTAAAGGGTTGAAACAGTGAAATATATGAGCACAAAATGTGATCTAAAGAACAAAACTAGAACATTGATACCAAATAAACTTTTTACAGGGGAAAGCGTTATATTTGCAGCTTAGAATAAATCTAAATAAATACAAGAAATAGATGTCACAACGCTTGATATATCTGGACAATAACGCAACCACTCCTGCAGACCCTCGTGTCGTAGAGGCGATGATACCTTTCTTTTACGAAAAACCGGGTAATGCAGCATCAAGAAGTCACCCCTTTGGTTGGGAAGCTGAAGAGGCTGTAGACTATGCCCGTGAGCAAGTTGCCGCTCTTATCGATGTGGATCCTAAGGAGATCATTTTTACCAGTGGAGCGACCGAATCTGATAATTTGGCACTTAAGGGTGTGTTTGAAATGTATCGCAGAAAGGGTAATCACATCATTACTGTGAAGACTGAACACAAAGCAGTGCTGGATTCTTGTCAGAAGCTTGAGCGGGAAGGTGCCGAAGTGACCTATCTGGATGTTAAGGCTGATGGTTTGATTGATTTGGGTGAATTAGAGGCAGCCATCAAAGACACCACGATACTGGTTTCTGTGATGTGGGCCAATAATGAGACAGGTGTAATCCAGCCGATGAAGGAGATCGGTGACATATGTGCCAAGCATGGTGTACTCTTCATGAGTGATGCTACACAGGCCGTAGGAAAAGTTCCCG
>JAUILM010000326.1 GCA_030432855.1 Bacteroidia bacterium | reverse complement strand
TTCTTTCTCTGCACTCTCCACTTGTCCCAGTCTCACCATCGCCATTCCTCTGGCGTAATGCCACATCATGCGGGTATGTATAAAGTCTTCACCAGGTGGTGGGCTGGTTAATATCTCATTCCATTTTCCGAATCGAGTATATGCCTGGAAGGGTACCGCCAAAAAATCCTGCAGAAAAGGCGCTTCAACGGCCATAGATAACGGAGCTTTCATTGCCACCTTGACTCCCGTATTAATCGCCTCCTCACTTCGCCCCAACATCGATGTTGCGGCCCAGAGAAAATGGAGGTTATGCGGGTAATACGACAATGGATAGAGTCCCTGCGCCTGACATTGAGCTATGTATGCTTCATCAGCTTTGATCGCTCTACGATTTACAGATGCTGCACTGGCATAGTGTCCCGTCACTATGTAAATATGCGATGGCATATGCACAAGGTGTCCTGCTGCCGGTGCCAAATGTTCGAGTGCTGCAGCACTGGGCATCGCCTGATGCGGATCAGCAGCCTCGATGATGTGAATGAAATAGTGATGTGCTCCCATATGATTGGGAGTATGTCCTATGACCTCTTTTAAGGCAGCTACACACTTGCTGGTATTTGGTTTTGGCGCTTTACTATCTGTGTAATAGTCCCAGGGCATGGTATTCATAATGGCAGCTGCATAGAGTGTAGCCACATCGGGATGTAGTCGATACTCATTGTACACAGGTGACATTGCCCCCAGGTAACTTTCATTCAGTGACATCTGTTCCACTTCTTCACGGGTACAACGGGACTCGTACGCTCTGATCAGATCCTTCTCCAGATCTGTAGTACCCTCCAGGTGACTGAGCGCCTTTTCTATGGCATCAGACGCCTGAACCTGGCGTTCTAAATTGGGAAAAGGATCATTAATATTGGGGCCTACAGCTAGTGCCTGTCCCCAATATGCCATGGCACATCCGGGATCTAATCTCGCTGCCTCCTGGAATGACCTCAAAGCTTCTGCGTGATTAAAGCCATACACCAACTTCATACCCTGATTGAAGAAATACTGGGCCTCATCAGATGCTGTGGAGACCTTGAAATCCAATTCGCCCAGGCCGTCAAGTTTTGGTGCAACTGCCACCGATCCATCACCCGTAATATCGAAATCGAAAGCTGCACCTCCCTGTCCACACATTACCAATCCCCGATTCAAGTCAAGAGATCGTGCCTGTTTCTTTGAAAAAAAATCACCCGTAAAGCTGAATTCTGCGGTAAATATTAATAGGAATAAGGGTAGTAAGCGGAAGTGGAGGAAGGCTTTCATTGCGGCAGGTTTTTTTGGTCGCTAATTATGGATTCCTGTAATGTACGATATCCGTGGGTTGATAGCAAGACAGTCTTTTCAGTCAGCAGTCGTTCAGTATACAGTCAGCAGTCTGCCAGTGGGCGGTCCGGGCAGTCTGGCAGTGTGCGGTCGGCAGTCCCTCAGTGGGCAGTCCGACCAGGTGGCAGTGTGCAATCGGCAGTGCGAGCAGTCTAGTAGGTCAGCAGTGCTTCAGGCAGTAGGTGGCAGTCAGTCAGCCTGCAGTTTTTCAGTACAAAGTCTTTATCCACATGTTACCCAAAAGGTGACAAAAAGTTGTCAACGTCTTTCATGAGACTATAGACCCTGGGACCTGGCAACATAGTCTAGATGGCTTGCTTTTTTGCACCCGTCAATGAAAATCCAGTAATGGTAAAGAGAGTGCCTTCCTGGGGATCATCATTCCTGTAGAAGACATAAATCTTGTGCGATCCATTGGTGGCCTCAATGGGGACGGATACCGGAGCGGCTCCCGGACCTCCAAATCCCTGTATGGGTTTGATAGCGTCAGATTTACCAATTATTTTTCCTTCCGGAGTGTCGATTCTCACTTCGATATATCCTCCCTGAGCATTCATGAAACTAGAAGCAACGGCGCGAAAATCCAGAGAGGCAACCTGGGTCAGATCGATATCCGCAAATGAAATCATGGATCCGTCTTTCTGACCGGTTAGTATCGTGACATTATTAAATTTTAATCGATTGATATCCACTTCATCGACCACTAATCCTCCATCCACGGCTGGATACTCAAGCTGTAGGAATCGTGTAGTGCGGGCCGGTGCAACCCCATTAGCACCCTGGTCTTCATAGGTGGCACGAATAATGACCGCACCCTGACCAGGATTGACATCTTCACTATTTACCACATAAGAACCTTCCAGAGGAAGTCTCTCGATAACCGATTGATTGTCCAGACTCAGGATATAATCTACCATCTGAGCTACATCCGATCGCTCCAAAGTAGGGTGAGCCGCCATGGCTACCGTACCCCAAACACCACTGCCACCTTCGATAATCTTTGTGATGAGATATTCTTTTCCATCCGATTGATCCTTATACTTTTTGGCAATATCCACATACTTCGGACCGATCGATTCCTCACTAATTTTATGACAGGCAAAACAATCGCTCTCCCCAATCATTTTTTCTCCAACGGCAAATCGAACGTTTTCATCAGCAGCCACATGTCCCTGCGCTATTTCTATCTGATCGAATCCCTCCTTGAGAAAATCAATAGTTAATGAAACAGCTTCTTCTCGCACTGCTCCATCTTCTTTATCCGACACGGTCACTTTATAGTCAAAAGGTACATCAGGAAAGAAAAAAGATGAATTGCTATTCACAAGATCCAAATTGACAACCGGGGGTTCATTACCTGCCACTACCTCCATACTGGCTTCACTCGATTCTCCTTGTGAATCAGTGACTTTAAGAGATATATCGTAGGCTCCGATATCTTCAAAAGTAAATTTGGGGTTCGGCTCATTGAAAATCTGGATAACCTCACCTTCATTATTCTTGATCGACCACTCATACGTCAACGTGTTCTGATCGTAGTCTATGGTGCCCTCAGAAGAAAAGGCAACGGTGTGAGGAATGGCGCCCTTCGGCTTATCCGCTTCCATTTTTATCACGGGTTTTCTATTCCCACCGTTGTATTCGATCCTTACCAGACGGGCATCATCATTTTTCTGAAACCACCCAGAACCATATTCCAGCACATACAAGTCACCGTTAGGTCCAAATTCCATATCCATTGGATTACTGAATTTATGGCTGGGGAGAAATCGGTTCATTTCTTCGAAATCTCCATTTTCATCCATACTCACCAATTGAATCCATCCCCTCATCCATTCATAAATAAATAATTGCCCATCAAAATACTCTGGATAGGGTCTGGCTGAATTCTTAAAATCATCATGATAATAGACCGGACCGGCCATGGCAGTTCGCCCTCCGGTGCCGAGACTGGGAAATTTCTCGGAAGCTCCATAGGTATAGTAAATGAAGGCTGGTTGCGCCGGAGGCAAGCTCTCCAGTCCCGTATTATTGGGAGATTGATTAACAGGAAGTTCGGGATCAAATTTTGGCCCTGAATGTCCGGTGGCAAAATCTACATCATGATATGCCTGATTGTCACCCACAAAATAGGGCCAGCCGAAGAAACCCGGTTTGCGCATCTGATTTACTTCATCATGACCCGCAGGACCCTGTCCCTCCTGAGGTTCCCGTGCATCAGGGCCCACATCACCCCAGTATACATACCCGGTCTTTTGATCCACAGAAATTCGATAAGGGTTTCTCGTACCCATACCATAGATTTCAGGTCTGGTCTTTTCAGTTCCAGGAGGAAAAAGGTTTCCTTCAGGAATGGTGTAGGTGCCGTCATCTTGTGGGGTAATTCTAAGTACTTTGCCTCGGAGATCGTTGGTGTTACTCGATCCCTTCTGGGCATCCCATGGAAATCGATCCGGGCGCTCATCGATAGGTGCATAGGCTGTTCCTCTTGGACTCGTATTATCACCTGTAGAAAGAAACAAATTACCGTGTGCATCAAAGGCTATAGAACCGCCTGTATGGCAACACTGTTCGCGCTGGACATCCACCTCCAGTATTTTCTTCTCAGAAGCTACATCGAGCTCATCTCCATTCAATGTCCACCTGGTAAGAATATTGACCGGCTTATCGCCAGACTGAGAGTAATACATATATACCCAGCCATTATCACTAAAATCAGGATCAAGTGCCAGACCCAAAAGACCATCCTCAGCTTCATCCCTGCCGTTATCCTTAAATTTATAGCGTTGACTTACCTCAATGGTGTGAATGGTTTTGGTTTCGTCACTTTCTGGATCATAGAGTTTGACAGCTCCTTTTCGTTCTACGAATAATACCCTTTCATCAGGTAAAACAGCCAGCTCTACCGGCTCATCAAGACCTTCTGTCAATGACACGATGTTAAATCGATTTTCCTCAGGAACTCTGGGTGTTTTTACCGCATCGTAATCCAGAGGGGCTGGATTTTCACCACCCAGGACATAGAAAATTGCGCCTTCTAAATGCTTTACAAACAGAGGGTGCTCAAACATTTCATTGGTGTGACCCAACGCCGTATAAAATGACCTGCCACCATCATATTCATGGTACCATGACATTGGATGATCATTGTCATTTTCACCTCCTTCGTATGAAGTCTCATCAATTTTAATCAACACATTAATATCATCCCTCTTGATTGAGCGAAAGTTGTAGAACTCATCTGTCATGCTAAACCGGTCGGGAAAGGAATCCATTGATGGATGATTATGGTCGATCGCATCGAAATCGGCCGTACGCACATTTGGATTGTTAGGATGGCTGGTAAAATAGGCGCCGACCAGGCCATTGTACCAGGGCCAACTGTATTCTGTATCAGTTGCGGCGTGAATTCCTACGAAGCCTCCACCAGCCTGAATAAATCGCTCAAAATCATTCTGCTGCTGCTTATTGAGTATGTCACCTGTAGTATTGAGGAAAACGACAGCATTGAAACCAGCCAGTGATTCATCATTAAATACAGATGCATCTTCGGTAGCTTCGACTCGATAGCCGTGTTCTGCACCGATTTTTTTTAATGCTTCGATGCCACTTTCGATTGATTCGTGACGAAAACCAGCCGTCTTGGAAAAAACCAGGATGGCAGGGTCAGAAGATGGTTGACAGGCAGCAATTACGACAAGTGTGAGAAAGCAAGTCCATAGTTTTAAATGATCTATTCCAGGCAACATAATCCAGCAGTTAAGACTTAAAATTTAAAGAGGGATTATATCCAGGTCAGTGGTGTACAGAAGGACTCAGATGTCCCAGCAAGACTGCCGAAGCAACACGTCGATCAGGATCAATCAGCAGGCTCCCCTCAATTAAGCTTGCAGATATTTTTCCCTAATAGTAAATCTGCGAAAAAAATCACACCACAACCTATTGATTGATCGACAGATAGGCAGCATTCATCTATTTAATACGCTAAAGATCCACTGGAAAGTACTGCATAGACTAACCCCAACGATTCAGCCCCTTCTTTCTGATTTTGGGAAGGAGGGGATACTCAAGGGTAATACAACGCATACCCCCACCTTGAAAATTCAGGGACAGAGGATTGATTTGAACAATCCGCCTTGTGGGAAACACTTCACTCATGATCTGTGTCACCACTGAGTCTTTCTGTTGAACTTCCACCGGATCACCTGGTTCGTAATATTTTGGAACGATCACGGATGAATTGGTCACTACAAAGTTGAGGTAGCTGGTTACTGGCGTATAGTACACAGGATTGTCACCCTGAGTTCCCTGCGAAAAGAAGATGGGAGCACTGGGTACCCGGATAATCTTGAATGGATTCCCATCCTGATCGGTGGCATTCTTCAAAAGTTCATAATTTTCATCCAGTCGTTCCTTTAGAATAGAGTACAGAGGATCGATCTTCATATCAGCCTCTGACACATCAGCCAGCAATATAGTCTGTGGATCAGAAAACCGACAAAATTCATCAATATGCCAGTTAGCCCCCATTCCATATACGTTATCAAGAATAGGACCTTTCACTGGAAAATCATCCTGAGGAATCCCACGTTTTAACCATATTATTTTTTCCTGGTGAAACTCGTCTCGATAGAATTTCTCAATTTCATCCCTGGACTTATCTGGATTAATTTCTTTTTCGTACCCTTCAATCAGAAGAATGGTACCTTTTCCATTAATCAACCGTCCTCCTCCTGTACCTCTAAGTTGTGTTTGTCGAAATGGAATCCGCAATTTGGGTGCGATCTGACTGGTAAATTTCCGATACTCTCCCATCTTTTGGTGTGGATAATTAAACTCCAACATGGCAAGTGCTCCATTCTGGACAGAAAAAGCGGGACCAAAATCACGTATCCAAATATTATCACTCTCGAGATGAAATGGGAGAAAAGAGATATATTCCATTCTGGCGCCTACGTTCTTTAATAGACTACTGATATGCCCAATATCGTGCAACTTTTCATTATAAAATAAGTGCACGCGATCTTCCTGACTGATCTCTTTTATTACCGCTGATACTACCTCCTGATTGCTTCGGTTCCAACACATCATGGTGGCTTCGTTCTCCTCAAAATCCGCTGGAACGAAACCCACTACGGCCATTTCGCTACAGCATAAAAACAAGATCATTGTGATGGAAAGAAGTTTTAGGGGTCCAGACATGATAAAAGATGATGATAAGTGAAAAAATTCTCCTATCTGAATCACATCTGATCGATTCTCCTGCAATCACACTATGAAAAAACAACGGCTGCTCTCGAAGAAATCATAAGCAAGTTAGCTTAGTATTTCCTAAGAAACTCCATTTTAACATTTGATCTCAGGTCAATGAGGTTGAAGGAGTCTATGGTCAATATATACCACGTAAGTTGCTATCTTAATATGAAATTATTGACA
>JAUILM010000325.1 GCA_030432855.1 Bacteroidia bacterium | reverse complement strand
TATATATATCTACCAAAAGCCGTCTTTCTGGTGATAAATACAAAAACCAGCACCACGATCAAGGAAATCCAAACTGGCACCGGTATACCCAATAGCCATCCGGAACCAATAAATTCCAAAGCTGGGCCCAGGTTAGAAATCGGGATACCTCCTGTATATAACATCGTAAGCCCTCGCGCTATCGTGAGCATGGCCAAAGTAGCAACAAAGGGTGGAACCACGAATTTAGTGATGACCCAACCATTAAAGAGGCCCAGGATCAGTCCCACCAACATAGCGCCCAGAATACCTCCCAGAACCGTGAATCCTATAAAGAAATCCAATGACTCAAATGAAAATCCGTATTTAATTAGTCCTGCGCAAATAGCACCTGAAAAAGCAAGAATGGAACCCACCGATAAATCTATGCCGGCCATTAATATCACCAGGGTCATGCCCACAGCGATACATACATTGACCGAGATCTGACGCAAAACATTCCAAATATTGGCAGTTGTGAGAAATTTGTCGGAAAGAACAGCGATAAGCAGACACAATATAAACAGCGCAATCAAAGATTGAAATTTGCGCAATATCTGGTTATTAAAAGTCAGGTTTGTCATGGCTTAGTTTTTCGTTCGATCCTACTTCGGGAGTGCTGCTTGCAAAATTTCATGTTCATTAGTCTGGCTCGTGATGAATTCGGCTGTCAATTTGCCTTCCGACATCACCAAAATTCGATCCGTCAGAGCCATTATTTCCGGAATTTCTGAAGAGACCAAAATGATGCTGAGTCCATCCTTTACCAATTGTTTCATCAACTCGTATATTTCCTGCTTGGCTTTGATATCGATGCCTCGGGTCGGCTCATCCATCAACAATATTTTGGGATCGGTAGACAACCACTTGGCAAGCACCACTTTTTGCTGATTTCCTCCGCTTAAATTTCCACAAAGTTGATTTTCGGAAGGTGTTTTAATTCCCAGGGAACCGATGTATTCGCGTGCGAGGTTTTTCTCCTTCTTTTCCTTAAGAAGAGGCGTCTGAGATATATTAGGCAGGCTAATGTTAGATGAAATATCCATACCCAGAACCAGGCCTTCTTCTTTTCGGTCTTCCGTCACAAATGCAAGACCGTGTGTTATCGCAGCTTGAGGAGAATTAAATAATGTACTCTGCCCGTCTACTATAAGAGTGTAGCTACTCATCTTAGGATGTAGTCCAAAAATCGTCTCGAGCAACTCGGTCCGACCTGCTCCCATTAATCCAAAAATTCCTAGTATTTCACGTTTACGAAGAGAGAACGATATATCCCTTAGAACATTCCTGTCCTTGATGTAGGGATGTCTTAGCATTAGGTCCTCTATGATCAAGACTTCAGATCCCAGGGTCTCAGCCATTGTCTTTTCCTGCACCTGTACATCCCTACCCACCATCATCTGAATCAGACTTGAGCTATTGGTTTCATCCATACTACCAGCACCCATAAAATTGCCATCCCGCAATACCACATAATGGTCTACAATGCGAAAAAGCTCTTCCATCTTGTGTGATATATATACAATGGTTTTTCCCTCACGCTTCAAGCCCCTAATGATTCCATGTAGATTTTCAATTTCTGCATCACTTAATGCCGATGTCGGTTCATCCATAAGAATTACCCTGGCATCCGTCATTAGTGCCTTGGCAATTTCTATAAGCTGCTGCTCTCCTACTTTCAGCTTTCCTACCAATGTATCTGGTGCAAGATCCAGATGCACACGAGCAAGAGCAGTTAGTGTTTGACGTTGCATTTCTGCACTCGCCAAAAAGCCAAATGGGGTACGAATCTCTCGACCGAGAAATAAATTTTCGCTAATCGTAAGTTGAGGAATTAAACTCAGCTCCTGATGGATGATCGAAATACCCGCCTCTTGTGCATCAGCGATATTTTCGAACCGGACTTCCTTACCATCCAGCTTTATAGTTCCCTGATCAGGCGAGTATACACCCGTAAGTATTTTTAATAGGGTAGATTTCCCCGCCCCATTTTCTCCCAGGATAGCATTTATTTTAGACGGATAGAAAGATAGCGAGACATCATCTAGTGCTTTCACACCCGGAAAGGACTTCGAAATATGCTGTACCTCGAGTAGCATTATCGCATGTTTATAGTGGCCGGTGTAATAATCAAGGACGGATCCCGGAGATTTTTCCGGCTAAGCTTAATGGCTCCCATGACATCAACAACATCTCCCACAGCAAGATTTTCCACGATAGGAGGAAGTACCTTTTGACGAATGAGGGCATTCAGCGACTCAGAAACTTTATTAAAATCTGCGTTTGTCTTAAAATCCGTCAATGCAACGAGCTGTGAGGCATCTCGCAAGGCATTCCCGAATATATATCTTGTATTAATGGCAACCTCTAAGGAACTATCTACCTGTATCAACAAATGGTCTTCCTCTATCTCTGTAATCGGCCCTTCGCATTGGGTCATAAAAAAGGCAGATGTACCGATTCCCAGGCGATTCCCGTGATCTTCAAAGGTCTGTTCTGTATTATTTTGAACTTCCTTAATCAAGTGAGACAACTCAACTGCATGCTCACTTTTTGTGATGCCGTTATAATATAAAGAATCAGCAAATGCCTGAAAATCGAAACTAGTATCTACTGCATTATCACGTTCACTCAATTTCTCAAAATAAACAGAGTGATAGCCGAGAAATAAAACCCCGAGAATAATCATTCCATTCTTATACAATCTGTTCATTTTCTATTGATTAAAAATCTGACACATTGGAGGCATTCACTACCTCTACTTCGACGGGTACTCTTTGGGGAAAGGTTCGCCGACCATTAAAATACTCATGTGCATATTGAGCCGCTGTTTCTGCCATCACTTTAGGATACTGCATCCCGGTGGCCACAATCTTACCTTCCTCTATTTTTTCGATGACATCATCGGCACCATCAAATCCAAACACTTTTACAGCTTCGGATTTACCAGCACCTTGCAAAGCCTGGAAAGCTCCCATGGCCATCGCATCATTCCCACAAAAAACAGCGTCGATATCTGGCTGCGCCTGCAAGATAGTTTCCATCACCTCCATAGCCCGGTTTCGGTCAAAGTCTGCACTTTGTTGGGCCACCATTTCTAGTCCGGGAAATTCGTCCACCACGGAGTGAAACCCACCGGATCGAGCCCAGGTATTGTTGTCCCCCACCAGGCCCAAGAGTTCAACATATTTTCCGGAAGTACCTACTGTTTTTATAAATTCGATTCCTATCTCTACACAACCTGAATAATTATCAGAAAGAATTTGACTGGTAGCTGCGTCATCAGCATTGACCTCACGGTCCATACAAAAAACCGGAACACCCGCTTCTTTAGCCTTCAGAATATTGACGATGGACCCATCAGCGTCTGTGGGATTAAATAAAATGGCATCAAAACCAGATGCAATCAGGTTTTCAAAATTATCACTTTCGGTGGCCGGGTTATTTTGTGAATCAAAAATCTTCGCTTCATACCCCAGCGCCTCGGCATTTTCAGCTGCTGCTTCAGCCAATACTACAAACCATGGATTATTAAGTGTTGAAATGACCACCGCTACGTTCTTGGGTTCATCTGCATCACTGCCGGAAGAACTGCAACCCATCCAGATTAAAAAAATAAAAAATACAGCCCAACTCTTCATAGACACTTCCTTTAAGAAGATCAATAGAAACAAATAATATTATACATCAGCTACCATCTCTTTGGCCACGTCGGCCAAGTCTTTATCTGTAATACCATAGTGATCAAAGATCTCAAGTTGAGATCCGGTGATCGTATACTCATCAGGTAATCCAATGATTTTAAATTTATTACGGCAACTATTTTGAAAAAGTAGTGAGGCTATGGCTTCTCCAAGTCCACCATGGACTGAATGCTCCTCCACAGTAATAATGGGAGCACCATTCGAGGCAGTACCAAGCATTAGCTTGTCATCGAGTGGTTTGACGGTATGCATACTAATTACACAGGCCTCTATGCCATGATTTTCGGAAAGTAATTTTGCTGCCTCCACACAAGGCCATACGGTCTCCCCCGTACCGACGAATGTAAGATCTGCACCTTTGCGGATCACTCTCCCTTTACCCAGGTTAAACACAGGATCGTGACTTCGATTTAAGGTGGGTAGTCCTTTTTTACCAAAACGAATATATATAGGGTGGTCCGCTTTAGCAGCTGCTTTGATAGCCTCAGTGGTCTCAAAGTTGTCACAGGGTGCCACCACTGTCACATTATGAATCGCCCGTAATGCAGCAAAATCATGCAGACTGTGATGCGTCGAGCCCAGCGCACCATAACTGACACCGGCACTGATACCAATCAGCTTCACCGGGTTATCCGAATAGGCTACATCGTTTTTAATTTGCTCCAGAGATCGTGCCGTAAGGAAACAAGCAGGACTCACTGCGAACACCTTCTTTCCCATACTTGCCATACCTGCTGACAACCCTACGAGATTTTGCTCCGCAATACCTACTTCCACGATTTGATCCGGGTACTTTTCACCAAAAGGTACCAATTTTCCAGATCCACGAGAATCACTCGTCACCACAATTATATCTCTGTCATTCTCCGCCAATGCCTGTAATGTTTCAGAAAAAACAATCAGGTTGGGAATATTTTTAGTTTCTACAATTTCCATTTAAATGATTTAGGTACCTAGGCCGGGATATTTTCCATCAATAAAGACTGCTCTGCCTGATCGAGTTCGCTCATCGCCTGTTCATACAATTCGGGGCTCGGTACTCCATGATGCCATTTTAATACACCTTCCATGAAGCTTATGCCCTTTCCTTTAGTCGTGTGTGCAATCACAAACGAGGGTTTTCCTGCTGTGAATGGCAAATGCTCCAGCGTATTGGCAAGGGACTCTACATCATTTCCATCGGTTTCCTTGACCGACCAGCCAAAAGCCTCCAGTTTATCTCGCAGGGGTTCCAGACCTATGACGTCCGCATTTGCTCCGGTGATTTGTTGTTTATTATAGTCAAGTATCGCACAGAGATTATCCAGTTTGTAATGAGAAGCCAGCATCATAGCTTCCCAATTGGATCCCTCGGCCATCTCTCCATCACCCAGCACGGTAAAGACTCTTACAGGTAGGTCATCTTTTTTAGCGGCTATTGCAGTGCCAGCACAAAGTGCCAGACCATGCCCCAGTCCACCCGTATTTTGCTCAATGCCATGTACCTTTTTGGTAGGGTGGCCGATATAGTGAGAGTCGTATCTACATAATGTAAGCAAATCCTCTTCCGGGAAAAACCCCTGATCAGCCAACACTACATACAAGGCCTCTACGGAATGTCCCTTACTTTGAATATAACGATCTCTGTCCTGACTCGAAAAATTCTCTGGTGATACGTGCATCACCTTATTATACAGGACATTTAAAATATCGACACAAGAAAGGCTACCTCCGGTATGCCCTGCCTTGGCGTGATATATATATTTGAGAATATTTTTTCGGTATCGAACCGATTTTAGTTTTAATTCCTGAATTGTCATTTTTTCTTTTTCTGAGAGCTAAATGGATCAATCATGGACATAAACATCCCAACCCATATAATTTTCCAGGGCTTCCTTTAGCACGTTGGCAGTTTTTGATGCATTCATCACCACATGGTGCTCAAATCCATGCCTACAGACATACTGCATCAATCCCTGTAAATCATTTATTTTTGCAACTGCCCGGTTTCCAAAAGTGGTCAATGGATCATCGGTAAGTTCTCCTTCTCCTAAGTACACTTTAATAATACCCTTCGGGTCATCTGTGCTAATACGACCGTAAGTCAATGGCATAGCGGGCGTTCTTCCATCTAGTGCACCATAGGTATTCTCCACGCCTACCGATGTACCCAAAATGGGTGCATTGCTGATTTGAATATCAGGGAGGAAGGATTTTGCCCAATTACCACAATGAAACAGGACACATTTATTTTCGTCGTCCGCATAATTGTTATTCCAGTCTACTAAGGCCGACGGTGAATTTGAAGCTAGCTGCATGGCGTACATGGATAGTGTTCCAGTCACATCCACTTCGCAGGCACTGGGCAGCATATTTTCACTCATGATACTCATGCTGGTACACACATTGCAACCATAATTTTGCTGTAGCGAAGTCCAGCATTGAATAGCTGTGGCATCCAATTCATTTTCTTCCATAAATTGACCTAGTACTACGTCCAACTTCGCAATTTGCGTCAATGCTGTGGATGGCGTATTGCCTGTCGGAGCATAAGAAGTCACTTTTTCCAGGTGTTTTTTCACGGCCTCATCATCGGGAGTCAGTTTCTCCGCTCTGCCTAAGATCTCTGAAAGATCCACCGTGGTAACCGTAATGCCATTTCGCTGTAAGATTTTCTCACTGTATCGAACGGTATTAAATGCTCCTGGTCTGGCACCCACAGCACCAATGCGCACATTTCGCAGGCCCTTCACCACTCTACAGACCGCCACAAAATTCATTAAGTCTTCCTGAAACTGGGGATCGGAGGGACTTACCACATGTTGTGTCGTGAGAGAATATTTAATCCCATATTGATAGAGATTATTGCAGACGGAGATCTTGCCACACCATGAATCCCTTCGATTTACTACATTCATTTTTTGCAAATCATCTGGATAAGCCTGAACTAATACCGGGACATCGAGGCCTGCCAGTTTAAGTGTATCTGCCACTCCCTTCTCATCTCCAAAATTTGGAAGTAACACGAGAATACCCATAATATCTTCACGATGCGATTTAAATAAATCAGCACATTTACGGGCCTCCTTG
>JAUILM010000324.1 GCA_030432855.1 Bacteroidia bacterium | reverse complement strand
TGATGGATTCATTGGCTTGGGACAAGCTGCCGATTTTACCATGGAGATCAATGTTGATTTTACCAATAACCTTCAGCCGAGTGCGGATGGCAAGACTCAGGGATCGGGACGTGTGAGTCCAAATCTCGAGTGGGCAGAAGTACGAACCCTGGATATTGAGGTGATGTGGACCGATGTGTCTACAGGCAACAGTTATACGGGTGTAGTGGGCAGCACAGATACATGGCCCGCGACCCTGACTTTCACAGGGATGGATATTGTAAATGCTATTCCTGAATTGACCTCTCCTGATTCTTTAACGCTGGGAGACATTGTGACAGTAGCTGGAGGTATTCATTTTGCCGATGGTCGTGTAGCTCCAGCCTTTGTGCCGAGTAACTCAGGACAACCTATTTTAGGCTATAGCGCAAGCTTTTTTGGTCAGCCAGGATTGACGCATACCATTCAATATTCGGTGAATTGTGTGTCATCTCTGGGAGTTGAAGTTAATTATGAGCTCCTTCAGGTGATTGATGCATATGGTACTAGTTTGCCATTAGGCACAGGGACTTTTACATGGGTTGCAAATTCCAATGGTAACTATTCGTGGCCAAATTATACATTTGGCACGTACCAAAGTGGATTTGGATGCTGTGAGCAGGGTCCTGCTTCTGCTCTTCGTATCACTGATCTTTGTGACGACCTGTCTATTACAGATGACGCATATGGATGTGGATGGGCTATTGCAGTGGATGAAATTTCTGGACCTGACCTTACTGTCTCACTTACGGGTGGATGTACAGGTTTGATTCAGATCAAAATGACACGAACAGATGGTCAGGATTGGCCAGCCTTGTTCTAGTCAGTTTATTTGATACCTAAAAATGAGGATCCAATCCCAAAAGGATTAGAATATCCAACGGAGGCACCATTACAGTGCCTCCGTTTATTTTATTTATATGCTGCATTATTTCAAGTTCTTCATATTAGTATTACCATTTTGCCTGAAGGCTCAGGAAAATACGGTGGGACTAATTACCAATCAGGTGAGTGACTTTGGCTATTTTCTCTTTGCCCCTATGAGTCATAAGACGACGTATCTGATCAATCGGGAAGGTGAGTTGGTACATAAGTGGGAAAGTGAATATGTGCCTGGATTATCTGCAGTGTTGTCTTCCGATGGCACCTTATATCGTGCAGGTAGGGATACAGAAGCTACGTATATTACGGCAGGAGGTTCTGGAGGCATCATAGAAAGATATAGCTGGGAGGGGGATTTGCTCTGGCAGTTTCGATATTCATCTGAGAATGAAAGACAGCATCATGACTTTGAGCTTATGCCCAATGGAAATGTCCTGTTGATTGCCTGGGATCGGAAGACTGAGGCAGAGGCTATTGAAAATGGAAGGGATCCCAGCTTTATTAGTCGGGGAGAACTCTGGCCGGATAAATTGGTAGAGGTGAAGCCCACGGGTATGTTCACCGGAGAAATTGTTTGGGAATGGCATGTGTGGGATCATTTAGTACAGGACTTTGATTCGACTAAACTGAATTATGGTGGGGTGTCGAATAGTCCGGGACGAATTGATATTAATTTCGCGGCCTCAAATTCTGCAGATTGGATTCATGGTAATGCCGTCGTCTATAATGAGTATCTGGACCAAATAGCTTTTAGTACCCGATCATTTAATGAGATTTGGATAATCGATCATAGTACGACCAGTGCTGAAGCGAAGTCTTCTTCCGGTGGAAATGCGGGGAGGGGGGGAGACCTGTTGTATCGTTGGGGAAATCCCGCAGCTTACGAAAGTGGAGAATTAGCCGATCAAAGACTCTTTGGCCAGCATGGTATTCATTGGTATCATGACGGGTCTGGTGAGGTAGGCTCCATCTTTGCTTTTAATAACGGATTATTTCGAGATGAGCATAATTATGCTACTGTCGAAAAAATTGTACCTGCCATAGATCAGGGCGGTGCTTATGAAATGGAAGGTGGAGTTTTTAATCCCACTGATCCGGAATTAACCTTTATTTCTCTCGACTCTTCAGAGATGTTTGCACCTCTGTTTTCTAATGTGCAGTAC
Source organism: Bacteroidia bacterium (assembly GCA_030432855.1). Classification (GTDB taxonomy): domain Bacteria; phylum Bacteroidota; class Bacteroidia; order Chitinophagales; family Saprospiraceae; genus JABDMH01. The sequence continues at coordinate 4,743 of JAUILM010000324.1, read as the reverse complement.
CTTCCGGAATCTCAAAACATCTTGATATGTAATGGTCCTCAAGGTTCCTTCGTAGAATTTGATTTAAGTGGAAATATTGTCTGGAAATATATTAATCCGATTACCGAATCAGGGAGAGTAATCCAACAAGGTGAACCTGTAGATGAAGGATCTAACAACACAGTTTTTAATGTCACTTTCTTACCCGATGATTTTCCAGCTTTCCGGGACAGGATACTAGAAAGCCAGGGTGTCCTAGAGGGAGAAGTCATTGTAAGTTCAGTGGAGGATAAAATGTCTTCTTTTACATTGTATCCCAATCCTGCCTATGACCAAGTATATCTTGAGGGTGTGGAAGATCAAACTGTGATTTTGATTTATGACACCTGGGGACGGTGTCTCAGGAAGACCATGGACCACACAATAGGAATTAATGATCTGGATGCAGGAGTATATTATTTGACGGTGGAAGGATACCGAACGAAAAAGCTTTTCATTCTTGATAATTAAAAAAAAATGTAGCAATGAGGAGATTAATTTATATCGTATGTTTTAGTTTTATTTTTAGCGTCTTAAATGCGCAGGAAGAACATTTGAAACCTACTATTTTTGATAATACCGACCCAACCCGCTGGATGTATGTACCTCCTGCACCCGAACCAGGGATCCGGGGAGACCAATATTTATTTGAGACCTGGAAAAAAGTGGAACTTGTTTTTGCCGGAGGGCAATCTCGAAATGACCTGTATGTCAACCTGGATTTAGAAACGCAGAAATTGGAGATATCTACTGAGGAAGGCATCAAGGTGATCCCGAATGGAATGGTTAATAATTTTTGGTATTTGGAGAAGGGAGATACGATGCACTTTGTGAGTGCTAACAGGATGGATTTATGCTCATCTATGGATGTCGGATATGTGGAAGTGAAATATGCCAGTGAGGAGACTCAGCTCCTGGTACTTCATACGCTCGATGTGAAAAAACCTTCATACAATGAGCGGTTGGGTATCGGGGATAATAATATTAAGCGGTATAAAGAACGATCCTATTTAGTGCTCCGAGATAAAAAATGTGCGACTTTATCAGGTAGTAATAAGAAGATTCAAAAGCAGCTAGTCGATGTCCTGAGAAATAAACGGGTGAATTCGTTGGTGGACAAAAACGATCTAAAACTAAAAGACGAGGAGGATCTTACACGCCTTTTTGAACTCATTCAGGCTTAAGGAAATTAATTTTCCACGCTCCTCTGAATTCTCCCATTTTATACCCTGTGGCTCGGTCTTGCGGATATAGGCTGGTAAGTATATCACGTGTATCATTACTTAGGTCGCTCTCAGGGTCCCCATGACACTTTAGACAAGTGGGCATACCGATGAAGATCGGCTTGTAGTAGGTCACCGAGCCATCCTTCTCTCCCAACACAATAGAGGTGGAACTGGTTGGTGTGGTATTTTTCAATGCTTCAATTGCCGTTTTGTCATTGGCGGTCGTAGGAGCATCCAGGGGGTTGCGGTATCGATCACTAATACGGCCCAGAGAAATATTTGAATCACCAGCTACACTATCCAGGATTGACATTGCTGCAGTGTTACAAAACTGGATCGTGTGAACTGGACCTCCTTCCTGCATGGCCTTTGATACATTTGCCAGGAGTGTGGATTGGGCACGCGTGGCCAGCTCATTACCCTGAGCAATCACTGCACTGGTATCTATGGTCAATGCACTTTCCTTATCTCTCGATGAGGACACTCCATCTGTACATTGCATAATCATGGAGGAAATCATGAGTAGACCAAAAACTACATATATCGATCGCATACTTTGTCGCTTTGTTGTAATAAAGGTATCTGATCTCTTCTTCCCTGACTGTAACTCAAATCACATAGAAAGCTTAAAATTCTATCTTGTAGTTAAGGAAGGGAATAATTCCATTTTGCCGCTCAATGACTACATTTCCAACAGAAATACTATAGAATGACTCAGAATAGTTTCTCCGATCTGTCACATTTTGAAGATCCAATGAAAAAGTATGGGTCATTTTCTGTGTGTTAATGCGATAGTAGAAACTCAAATCTGTCCTAAAGTAATTGGGTTGCTTTATGGTGTTGAACCTATCATGATCAATGATCGTTTGATTGGCTGATTTAGATTGATCCAATAGGATTGGAGAGCGGCGTAGGCCACCCAGAAAAATGAGTCTGCCATTTGCACCAAAGTGATTCTTTTTATTTTTACCGATACTCCATTCTTTTCCAGCTAACAAATTTGTGGTGATATTTCTGGCGTATCGGGTGGCGAATTCCTTATTTCTGAATGCTTCAAAGTGGGAGTCAAAAAGCGAGAAAGTCCATAGATAATAAAGTCCCTCCCACAGAGGTTTTTCCAGCGTTACTTCAATTCCATAATTATTTCCCTTCCCTTCTGGTACGAGTGGTTCGCCATCCGAATTATTTAAATATATCACCTCGAAAGTTGTGGATGCATTAAGGGTAGAAAAAACCGCATTTTCATTTATACCCACGGGTATGTCATAGGAATGTTGATAATATCCTTCAACTTTTAGTCGAAGATTATTTTCGAATTTTTGATCATAGCTACCTACCAGATGGTAAGATTTTATCATCGGTAGGTCTATGTTGGGAGTGGTGATCTCACTGTTTATATCTCTTCTTTCGATAAAGTATGTGGAAAGATGGTCTGGTTTGGTGTAAATGCCCGTAGAAAGACCAATTTTACGGCTTTCATCCGGTCGATAGAGTATTCCCATCCGGGGGTCGATACCTGTAGAATTATTCAGGGTTAAATGTGAGATGTTTATACCAGCATTGTATTCCCATTTTTCTGACAAATTAATTTTGAATTGAGCAAAGCCATCTATGAGGTTTGTTCTTCCCTCATTCTCAAGAAAAGATAGAAAGAAGCCATCTGAGCTTATCCCCTTAAAGTCGTATAAATAACGCTGATTTCTCAAAGTAAAGCCCGTTCGGAAGCTTGTGGATGCATTTATTTTTTGGTGGTATTTTGAAGTTAAGGTCCATTGTTGTTCTGAAAAGTCAGTTTTATCAATAATCACCGGAAGGAAGTTATTCGATGGATTCAATCTTCGAGTCTCATCGGCATATCGCCAATCAGTCCGGCCCAGCGAGCTTTTTATATAACTCGAATTCGATAAAAGAATCTGATGACTCACTCCCCATGCAAAGAGATTTTGACTTGTATTGATCTCATCAAGATCCCAGATGAACTGGTAGTTTGAGGTGTCACCATTCATTGCTTCAAATGTACTGTTTGACCCGGCTAATGTGAATAGTGAGAATGTGCCCGCTTTTTTTGTGGGCATGTTGATTTTCATTGAGAAGTCCTGAAAAGGAAAAACATCTTGAGTGATAGCTGGAAGGAAACGATCAATAATGTCAATGGTGGAGTATCTATAATTAAGAAGATAACTGCTTTCACTTCCCTTCTTAAAGTATCCTTCGGCAGCGGCAGCCAATCCCAGAGTACCTACCTGTAAAGTATAGGATCTTTTTTCCCGACTTCCATTTCTCAATTTCAAATCAAATACTCCGGCAAATGCATTTCCAAATTCTGCAGGAAATGCTCCTGTGTAAAAGTCTGAAGCACCAAGGGTACTCGAGCTCAACATGCTGATATTACCACCCCCGCTACCCAGATCACTGAAATGATTGGGATTGGGTATTTCTATTCCTTCTAGACGCCATGACAGCCCACGTGAACTATTCCCCCGTATGACAATTTCGTTTGACAGATCATCACCATTTCCAGCCACACCGGCAAAAGCCAGTGCCATGCGTGCTGGATCTGAAAGTGTGGCTGCGAATCGGCTGGTTTCTTCTACTGAAAAGGATCGGGCACTATTTATGGCCATTTCATTAAGTGGGGCCGTGGGATCGATTTGATTACTTACGATTACGGTATTGATGGAAATGGGAGACTCCCTGAGTTCTGCAAGCAGAGAAATAGGCTTGCCGGCAGTGATGAGTAGTTGATCAATTTCTTTGGTTTCGTACCCAAGGTAGGATATCTCTACATTATGTCTTCCGGTCGGTAGGTTATTGATCCTGAACCTGCCCTCTGCATCAGAGCTGGAAGCAACCACAGGATCTAGCCCTTTCACAACGATGTTTGCGCCGATGAGAGGCACTTTACTTTCGTCATCCAATACAACACCGCTGATATGACCTACAAGTGATAATTTCTCTCGAATCACTACCCGATTTCGCCGCATCTGGTAATCCAGGTTGGCCTCTTGACAGATTTGATCGATACCTTGCTGAAAAGGCCCGTCGAAGCGTAGGGATACTCTTTTCAGCAGATCAATATCACCATATGAAAAATGTACCTTATGCTCTTCTTCAAGCATGTGAAGTAGCTCTTGTAGTGTTATGTTTTCTACATCAATGGAAATGATCGCAGACTCTGTCTGTGCAATGGAGGTATGTGAAAAGAAGCACAAACCAATCACTAGCCAGAGGTTTCTTCCTTCTAGTAGCCCGGGTAGAAGCAATTTTAGAACTAAGAAAAAACTCTTCCACTGAAGCATCGTATAAGGAGTAATAAAATCCGAATACTAAGATAAAGATCTGGTAGCTATTGATACCAGTACTTATGGAGACATTAATCAAATGATTGAGCAGGAGATTGAGTTCGTATCCCTTAGGCTATAAAGAAAAATTCGCTGATCCCGGTCCAGCCTGACCGTTTCAATGGGATATTGTGAGATGCTCTTCACCGCCTGATTGC
>JAUILM010000323.1 GCA_030432855.1 Bacteroidia bacterium | reverse complement strand
AGAAACAACAAGACACTGATTGTCAATCCATTGTAGTTTCAGGAGAAATGAAAGAAGTAAAGTACCATCGCTGAGGGGGTAGAGAACAGACATTGTAAACCATGTGGATTTGGATATCGTTCATCACTGGAAATTACTTGCTCAGGCTACATTCCATGTCAAACCGACTATGAACCTGTCAACACAAGTGAAAAAAAGATGAATGTCTTTGAAAAAACTTTTTCAGACTACAAAAAGTATCAGAATCAAGCTCACGAGTGCTGCCCCGGACAGATAAACTCACAATACATATATAGATATTTAAATATTTAAAATATTCACTACCTATAAAGAAATACAGACTCAGAGACATATGAATATAAAGGGGAAAAAATTTCAGCTAGACTGATTACGTAAACAATTGACGAATAAATCCTATCTAATGCATATTCATATATGGAAAGGTAATATTTGATAATCACCAGCTTGTCACACATACAATAAATGGAAGAATGAATTTTTTTTTTTGAATAAAGCTCATTACATTCACTCTCGATTAGAGCTTATAAAGTAGAAAGTTAAACGTAAGCAAAAGCTCCATTTGCTTAAGACCAAAGCTCAAACTGACCATAGTTGACTCCATTAGAATAGTAGATTATTGTCCCTGCTAGGGATCATAATAGTATTTTATTTGTACACAAAATCCATGCTCAATGTCACCCAAATGTAAGCGTGGAGTGAGTCCAACCCGTATTGGTCTATCTCCACCGAAAAATGCACAAACACAAACACTAGTCCCCCTTCGTATTGTTTGCTATGATTCTATAGCAGATTTTCCACTGACTTTTTGAATTAAGGGACACACTCATATGGCAGGAAAATGCCCTGCCTGATACTTGAAGGGCTTCGGCCTGATTGAACATTAGCTATTTTTTTTCAGAAAACCTTTAGGATCCCAGTCGTTGTGACAGATTAGAGGCGAAGCCGTCTCTGGGATCAGGTACACTCAAGATTTAAACACACTCAATCTTTTTCCTAGAATGGTCACTCCTATCGTACAGGGTGAATCACACCTCTGCGTGCATGAGGCAAAGTGGTTTGCCGTCTACACACGTTTTAAACGTGAAAAATACGTTTGCGAACAATTAAAAAATAAAGGAATCGAATGCTACATTCCTTTAGACAGACGTATGCGAGTCTATGGTCGTAAAAAAACGACCGTAGAACTTCCATTAATTAATTGCTACGTATTTGTCAAAATCACCAAAAAAGAATATGTGTCCGTACTGGACACGGTTGGTGTCGTCTCATTTTTAAAGTTCGCCAATAGGATTATTTCTATTCCCGAAAACGAAATAAATACCTTGCGAAAAGTGGTGGGTGAATTTCAAGAAATTGATGTTTTATCCGAGCACGAATTTGAAAATGGAGATATCGTAGAGATTATATCCGGATCACTTGCCGGCACTAAAGGTGTTTTGGCAGAAAAAGAAAACAAACACTCATTTATAGTAAATTTCGAGAATATTGGAATACAGCTGAGTGTAAAAGTAGATCCTCGAATTCTGAGTAAAAATATCTCTTCGAGATCACATACTGACCAACACATAAATAAGGCTTCTTAAAGCCCGACGAAATACCATAGTTTTAATTACAACCTGGCAGAATGATCCCATTCTTCTGCCAATCCTGAATCAAAAATCCCATGAAAAATTTTGCGTTAATTGGCGCAGCTGGCTATGTTGCATCCCGGCACATGAAAGCCATTAAAGAAACAGGTCATAATCTAATTGCCCTGTTAGACAAAAATGACTCCGTTGGAATAATAGACAGCTATTTTCCGGACGCTGCCTTCTTTACCGAATTTGAACGATTCGACAGGTACCTCACCAAGCTCATCCGCAATGGTACCAAGATAGACTACATCTCGGTCTGCTCTCCTAATTATCTTCACGACTCCCATATTCTTTTTGGTTTACGTATTGGTGCAGATGTCATCTGCGAAAAGCCACTCGTATTAAATCCCTGGAACCTGGATGGTTTATACGAAGCAGAAAATGACTTCAAGGGAAAAGTCTACACCATTTTACAACTTCGACTTCACCCTGCCATTATTGCATTAAAAGAAAAAATCGATGCGCAACCCGATCGTATTCATGATATCGATCTAACTTATATAACTTCTCGGGGAAAATGGTACTATTCCAGTTGGAAAGGAATTAAGGAAAAGTCAGGTGGAATTGCCACTAATATTGGCATTCACTTTTTTGATATGCTCCAGTGGATATTCGGAGAGGTGGTGGAAAACAAGGTGCATGTACACACCCACGACAGAGCTGCTGGCTTCTTAAAATTAGAGCGAGCTAACGTTAATTGGTTCTTAAGTATAAACAGTGATACTTTACCAGAAAAAATAAAGGAACAGGAAATTAGAACATACCGTTCTATTCAAATTGATAGCGAGGAAATTGAATTCAGTTCAGGATTTACAGACCTCCATAAACTAAGTTATGAAGACATTTTGGCCGGCAAGGGATTTAGTCTTGACGACGCCAGTAAGGCCGTCAAGATAGTATACGACATCCGTAACGCACCGATAGTGCCATTAAATGGTCATCACCATAAAATGGCAGGCACACCATTAATTAAACATCCGTTCGAAAAAACTTTGGCTTTAAAGTCATCTCTGTAGTATTGCTATGAGATTTTCTTTTCTTGGAACTCAACCATCGGCAAGATCCTCAGGGAGGCTCCAACCCTATCAAAGTTTATTTGTTTCGGATCATGCCGATGGTACTACAGTGATCAACCATCTTGCGGTTGACATGCACGCCCATTGGCTACCCGGTGTAGATGATGGTGCAAAAGATTTCCAGGAATCGATCGAAATTATTAGAAAATTAAGTGAACTCGGATATAGAAAATTAATTGCTACCCCTCATATCATGTCCGGGTATTATGACAATTCCCCTTCTTTCCTGATAGAGCGATTTGAAGACTTTCTTCGAAAATTTCTTCTTGAAAACATTGACATAGAGCTTGCTCTTGCAGCGGAGTACATGATTGATGAGGGATTTAAAAAGCACCTTGACAGCGATTTCTTTCTCCTACTCCCCCGAAAGATGATCCTCATCGAGCTACCCATATTGAATGCATATGCCGGATACGAGGAGTTAATTTTCGAAATAAAACTAAAAGGATATCAACCCGTCGTAGCACATCCGGAAAGATACGGATACATGCATGCAGATCTTGAAAAATATGAACAATTAAAAGACGCAGGCTGTCTATTCCAACTTAACATGCTCTCACTAAATGGACAGTATGGAAAAAATGTTGCCAGCATAGCCCGGGAATTACTAGATAGGAACTGGTATGAACTGGTCGGCACGGATCTTCATAATAGGTCCCAACTTAAACAACTCAACTCCATTGAATTAAATGGACATTTTCTTAACCATACACTTATAAAGAATGTAGCCACACCAATACCTACAGGCATTTAATCGATAACCATTTTTCTTAATTAATAGATAACCATGAATTATAGGAACATTTACCATGGCATATCAATTTTCATCATCATAGCTACCCTTAGTAGTTGCGGTGGAGTAAAGCATGCCGAGATGATCATGTTTGATGATTTAAACGCTGAATTAACAGACATAGACTCACAACCCATATTACAAATTCGTGCTGATGACATCATTGGTATAACAGTCGCAAGCAGAAACCAGGAAACAGTTCAGGCATTCCAACAACAACTGCAATTGCAGGGCATTACGGGTGAGCAGGCGTTAAACTCACTAAACGGATATCGGGTAGATGAAGATGGCCTGGTATATCTTCCTCTACTTGGACCCATAATGGCTGCCGGTAAAACCATTTCCCAGTTTCGAAATGATTTAAATGACCAATTGATCAAGTATATTCCTGATGCATCTGTACAGGTTCGATTTGTAAACTTTCGAGTTACCCTTCTGGGTGAAGTCACACGACCTAACACCTACACGATCCCCAATGAAAGGCTCAATGTCATCGAGGCCATTGGTATGGCTGGGGATTTTACACCCTACGCCCGTAGGGATAGAGTTCTTGTCATTAGAGAACGCGGAGAGATACGAGAGACTGTCCGACTCAATACGCAAAACAAGAACATTTTCCAATCGCCATATTTTTATCTCCAACCCAACGATATTGTATACGTACAGCCTCTAAAGGCACGTCAATACGCGACACAGGGTGATCTGGTCAACAGATACTCAGGTGTATTGTATCCTCTATTCACTCTTGCTACGCTAATTGTCACGATCGTCAAATAATTACCTCCAATCCAATAAATAGAATTCCATGGCACAAGGTCAAATAAATCACAGGAAGTTTTTAAATCTCATCAGCAGATACAAGTATGCCTACCTGATCATATTACCACTCATGCTGGGGGCAGCATACATATATTTAGAAACTGCTCAATCTAAGTATGAATCATCAGCGCTCATACTCATTAATGAAGATGCTACCGCCGGGCATCTGGATGAAGAGGCGATTTTTGCAGAATTTGGCCTCAATAAACTGAAAAAGAATATTGAAAATGAGATGTTGATGATCAAGTCCCTTCCTGCTGTAGCCCATGTAGTAAGAGAAAATGATCTTCAGTACAACTTTGTCGAAATCGATGGATTTAAAAGGAGAGATCTCTACAAGGGTTCTCCCATTGAAGTAGCCGACTGGGAACCAACTAACCCACATTCGTCATTCACTGGAAAAATATCCGGAAAATATGATGGGTCATACAGCATTGAAATAGATGAGATCACCTATGACGGACAATATGGATCGAGATTGCGAATACCTCAGGGATATCTCACGTTGACTTCCGCAAAGGAGGTGAGCAAAAATCAAGTCATCGAGTTGACAGTATCTCCAGTCAATAGCGTAGCAGAAGGGCTAATCGAAGAGTTAGATGTTCGGGTAGTTGGCGAACGATCCAGTACTATACAGCTGGGATTAAAAGATGTCGTGGCACAGAGGGCTGCAGATATTATCAATGGAATACTAAACAGGTACAACAAAGAAACCGTTGACACCAAAAATCGTGTATTTCAAAACACGATTGATCTTATCAACAAGAGAATTGGTTTAATCAATGGTGAATTAACTAGTGCCGAGTCCCGGGTTGAACAGTACAAAAGAAGCCGTAACATGGTCGAATTAAGTACTGAAGGAAGCTTACTATTAAATGAACTAGCCGCCTCTAACAAAGATATATCTGCTGCAGAAGTAGAGCTTGAAATATTAGAGTCTATAGGTGAATTTCTTGAAGAAAATAAAAACAACTTTGAGTTCGTGCCTACTAACTCTCGACTGACAAATCTTACTCTTGCAAATCAACTGACCAAATTCAATGAATTACTTCGTGAATACGAAGATACGAAGGGTAAGTTAGGGCACATGCACCCGGACTTGCAGACCATCGAAAAACAAGTAAAGAATTTCAGACCGACAATTATTGAAAACATTAAGTCCATTCGAAAAGACTTATTAGTTGAATACAACGCTGCCCTGGACAGCAAAACTCAATTAGAAGTTCGTTTAAAGTCTCTACCGAAAATGGAAAGAGAATTAATCGAAATGCAACGACAAAAAGATATACAGGAAGATCTCTATCTCTACCTGCTTCAGAAACGAGAAGAATCAGCCATAAGCCTTGCGGTAACCACACCTACTGGCACCATTATTCAACCTGCAGAAGCCGCTGTGGATCCTATTGGGCCCATCAAAGCACAAATCTGGCTAATTGCAATATTTCTGGGGATTGCATTACCGACAGGATTCGCTTTCGTCATGGATGGCATGAATGATAAGATTCAATTTGAAGGGGACATCACCGCACAGTCACCGGTACCTGTGGTGGGGGTACTGGGATACACTAAAAAGAAAAAAGAAGACCTGGCAGTGCTGGCGCATAGTCGCTCAGCCATTGCCGAAATGTTCCGAATGCTTCGTGCTAACCTGGCGTATGTTACACCAGGAAAGGAAATCAAATCCGTCCTGATCACAAGTAGTATTTCTTCTGAAGGAAAGTCCTTCATTACACTAAATCTCGGTATGACTCAAGCTTTATCGGGTAAAAGAACTCTGATACTTGAGTTAGACCTGAGAAAACCGAAAGGAGATGTGTACAAACCGGCCCGAAGAGCAGAGGAGGGAGTAGTAAATTACCTGGTAGATCCAAAAGTGACCGCTGAACAAATCATTGCTCCCAGTGGTCTACATCCAAAGTTGGACATTATTGGAAGCGGTCCCAAGCCACCTAATCCCAGTGAGTTGATTTTATCCAGTCGACTCTGGGAATTGGTCACAGAAGTAAAAGATCAATATGACTTCATCATTATTGATGCCCCTCCGGTTGGCCTCGTAGCGGATGCCTTACAAATCGATCACCTTGCCGATGCCACCATGTACGTGGTACGTGCCGGATTTACGCGTAAGGCACACCTAGAAATTATCAATGATATCAATGAAAAAGAAAAACTTCCCAAACCATTTATTGTGTTGAATGGTGTTCATCTGAACAAACCAGGTGGATACAAGCCAGGATATGGTGCCCAGTATGGACATGGCTACGGATACTACATGGAAGATAAGGCCAAGGCCTTCAAAAAATTCAAACCTTCCGTAGCTCAACAAAACGGAACCAGAGAAAAAACGCAAGAAGTTAGCTAGTAGTGACGGAAAGCATCCGTGATAAGTCTATCTCTGGGTTCATCTGGCTCTTTATTGACAAAGCGGGAGCGAGTGTCATCAATCTGGTAGTAACCGTTCTGCTGGCAAG
>JAUILM010000322.1 GCA_030432855.1 Bacteroidia bacterium | reverse complement strand
TCTGGTTATTTTCTATTGGGTATACTTTGTGGCACTCTGGGTATCGCCGCCAATTTCACCTTGATTTCTCAGATAGCCAGCTATGGCAAGAACAGTAATACACTAATGATGGTATTAAGTTTACCGGTGATTATCCCCCTGCTGCTGCCCGTCATCCGATTATCAATAAAATCATTGGAGCACGTGTCCTGGTCTCAGGTCCAGACGGATGTGACCTTGTTGGGAGCGATGGACTTATTGATTGTGGGCGTAGCTATCCTACTTTTTCCCTTCATTTGGCGGTCTTGACCATAGCCAGGCCCCATATTTAGAAAGAATCTAAATGCATTTTCGTAGTATTGGCCTTTGATCAAAAGGCAGACTTTTGCACGTATGAAAGTTCGTGGATTGTGGTGGAAATTGTTGGGAGTATTATTGATACTGTACTCACTCTTAGCGGGTCTCATTATCCCGTTGGGTTCAGGCGTGGTGGCCGTTGATCCCATGGTGGCCAGAGCCGGTTCGCCTCTTGAGTTAAGAGTCGAAGGTTACAATTCGCATTTTGATAGTGAAGGGCAGCGCGCCTGGTTGCGTTTGAATGCCACTGCCGTGATCGAGGCAAAACAACTTCAGGCTTCTGATCGGCGGCATTTGGCAGCCACTTTTCAGATACCTTCCTCATTACCAGGACGGGACACGATCAATTCGGCCAATCTTATTCTCTATAATCCGGTAGACGGACATTCAGTTTTACCTAGCGCTATCGTGATTCGGGGCAATGCAATGGAGGGAAGCGCCGCATGGAATGATGATCTTCTGGAAGCATCCGGGGCTTCAGGATTCCATTTTCCCTTTCGAAACATCCTGAAAGAGACTATCCGAAATACCTACTTCCATGTACAAATATGGTTTGCCCTGCTTTTTATTTGTCTGATCAGTGCGATCAATAGTGTACGCTTTTTGCGTTCTAAAAAGCCACTATTTGATTATAAGGCAGAGGCTTTTGCGGCTACTGGTCTGGTCTGGGCATGTCTGGGCATGTGTACGGGGATACTCTGGGCAGGTAATACATGGGGCAGCTACTGGAGTTTTGACGTGAAGCAAAATATGACTGCCATCGCCATCCTCATGTACCTGGCATATTTTATTCTCCGACAGTCTATTGCTGATAAGGATGTAGCTCGAAGATTTTCTGCTGCATATAACATATTTGCTTTTTTGATGTTAATACCTCTGCTCTATATCATTCCGCGCATGACTGACAGTCTGCACCCTGGAAGTGGGGGTAATCCGGCAATGGGTTCGGAAGATATGGACAATAGGATGCGCATGGTATTTTATCCGGCCATCATAGGTTGGACTCTCTTAGGTATGTGGATATCCAATGTCTATTGGAGGCATCTACGGCTTAAAAGTCATTTTGAGGAAGAATTTGAATGATTATGGAAAGTAAAAAGAAGCATGTAGTCTCTGTCAGTGTACTACTATTTCTTATGTTTTGGAGCCAACCAATCTGGGCACAGAGTGGAGGACAGGATTTTTTTCAGGCTATTGGTAAAATGTATGTGGTGATAGCTGTGATAGCCGTCCTCTTTATAGGTCTGATGGGCTATCTTTTCAGTCTGGATAAACGCATTTCTAAGCTCGAAAATCTAAAATCTGATGGCGAAGAATTCTGAACCGAATTTCTACGAAAGTGTTCAACGAAATTTTGACAAAGCAGCGAGGCATACTAATCTCCCGGAGGGACTTCTGGAGCAAATAAAGGTCTGTAATGCTGTATACTATATGCAGTTTCCTGTGAAAGTCGGCAACCACTATCAGGTGATTGAAGCTTTCCGGGTGCAACACAGTCATCACCGACATCCTACTAAGGGAGGTATTCGGTTCAGTCAGAAAGTAAGCCAGGAGGAGGTTATGGCATTAGCTGCCTTGATGACTTACAAATGTGCTATCGTAGATGTGCCTTTTGGGGGCGCCAAGGGTGGTGTGAAGATTTCTCCAAGAGATTATACACCGGGCCAGTTGGAGAGGATCACCCGTAGATACACCACAGAACTTGTCAGAAAGAATTTTATTGGACCTGCCATTGACGTACCTGCACCTGATTATGGTACAGGTGCCCGCGAAATGGCTTGGATTCTAGACACATACTCTGCTTTGAAGGGTGGGGATATTGATGCATCCGCCTGTGTCACCGGTAAGCCCGTAACACAGAATGGTATCCGGGGACGGGAAGAAGCCACGGGACGCGGTGTGTTTTATGGAATACGAGAAGTACTTAATGACAAAGGGCTGCTCAAACGAATGGGGCTGGAACCTGGGACAGAAGGTAAGACCATGGCAATCCAGGGATTGGGAAATGTAGGGTATTATACCGGTAAGATATCACAGGAAGAAGGTGGTTTTAAGATTATTAGTGTGGCGGAATATGAGGGTGCTATATACTGTAAAAACGGAATTGATATCGATGCCCTGGTGGCTCACCGTAAAAAGACAGGATCCATCCTTGATTTCCCGGGAGCTGTGAATATGGAACAGCGTAAACAAACACTGGAAGTAGCATGCGATGTACTGGTCCCTGCGGCTCTTGAAAATCAAATCAGAGATGATAATGTCAAGAAGGTAAAGGCCAAAATCATTGCTGAAGCTGCCAATGGACCCGTGACAGCTTCGGCTGCTGAATATCTCTTGAAAAAGGGCTGCGTCATCATACCTGACATGTACCTAAATGCAGGTGGGGTCACCGTATCGTACTTTGAATGGTTGAAAAACCTTTCTCATATGCGTTTTGGCCGTATGGAAAAGAGGTTTGATCAAAATCGGTACCTCAACCTTGTCAATCTCATAGAGCGTGAGACGGGTCGATCAATCAGTGATAAGGAAAAGTCCTTTATTACCAAAGGAGCGGATGAAATAGATCTGGTGCGATCGGGCCTTGAAGAGACGATGGTGACGGCATATCATCAGATCAGAGAGGTAATGAAGCGCAAGCAAAAAATAGAGGATTTGAGGACGGCAGCCTTTGTCAACGCCCTTGGAAAAATTTCCAGTGACTATATAAATATGGGTGTATTCCCTTAATTACCAATTTTTATGCGGTAGAAATGGCATTTCTCCGTAAATTTGGCAACTTATTGAAATATACTTCTTAACAGATATATTCTTTCATTTACACATATTTAACCCAATTTTTCCGTTTCAGATTTAAAAAAGACATAAGAGAATGTCAGAGAATAAGCTAGACAAAATTGACCTCAAAATATTACAGATCCTTCAGGATAACTGTAAAATCACAAATCTTGATTTATCAAAGAAGATCGGCCTTTCGCCAGCCCCTACACTCGAGCGTGTGAAAAAGCTGGAGAATACAGACCTTATAACCAGCTATCATGCTACGGTCAATCCTCAGGCCATTGGACTAAGTGTGAAGACCTTTGTCTTAGTATCTCTTGCCTGGCATAAAGAAAATGCTCTGGACAATTTCATTAATAAGATTAAAGATATCGATGAAGTGACGGAATGTTACATCATCACAGGTGAGGCTGATATGTTGATCCAGATAGTCTGTAAGGATATTCCTACTTATGAGAATATTCTATTCAAGACATTATCACAAATCGAAGAAATTGAGCGCATGAAGACATTGATGACGCTATCTACTGTCAAGGACTCCAAAGTACTGCCATACAAGTACGATTGACACCTTATATCGGCACAATAGATCGCCTGGTTTCAAAACCTGAAGGTTCGCTACTTTGGTCAGTATCTCGGGATAATGTCTTCAGGGGATACCTCTTTGGTACGATGCATGTGAGAGATCGTAGTGCATTCTTATGGGTGGATGAGATAAAAAGCAGGATAGATGCATGCGATATTTATGCAGCTGAAATGCATCTGGGTGAGGTCAATCCCAGACAACTTTCTGAGAGTGCTACACTCAAGTTGGGCCAGTTGCTCATCGACCTGATTCCTCCCCGAAAATATACCAAAGTACGAAAGCAGCTTTTGAAGTCCTTTGGATTAGACCTGGATTCCATGAGATTCCTGCACCCATTCCTGGTGATTTCGCGACTTTCAGAAACGGTACTTTCAGAGGATCATCTACATCCGCTGGATCAGGCTCTTTTTCATTATGCCGAGAGCATGGGGAAGGAAACTACCGGCCTGGAGTCATTTGTTGAGCAAATGCAGATTATGAAATCACTCGATCCGGTCGATCACATAAAAGGTGTGCTACAGATAGCCAGGAATCCTGCGAAATTCAGGAAGTCTATTCACAACATGGTCAGATACTATGAGATACAGGACATACAGCGCCTATATCAGGTGAGTCGGAAACAATTGCAGCATTTGCGTTCCAAAATGCTTTTTCAACGCAACCGGGTATTGGCAGATCGTTTCGCACAACTTTGTGAAGGAGGTACTGTCTTTGCCGGATTTGGAGCGGCGCACCTCGGTGGAGGAAAAGGTGTCATACGTCTATTAAAACAGCAGGGTTTTCGCGTGAGTCCCATTACTATCGTACCTTTCGACCCGATGCATTCTGAGCAAGATGAAACCTGAAATAGTCAAGGATGATAAAATCGCCGCTTTAATTGGCTACCAGGGATTTGTAGGACAACATCTCTTTAAATTGTTAGCTGAGCATTCTGCCTACAAAAAGATACTCTTGCTGGTGGATAAGAAGGTGAAGGTGGAGGATCCCAAGACCGAAGTTATTGTCTCTGCGATTGAAAACCTTTCATTCAATAGGGGGAAAATTGATGATTTATTCATCTGCTACGATGCATCCTTCTTTAATAGTGGTGGTAAGTACACCATTCCCCGGAGTAGTTACCGACATTTTCCGCAAATGATTCAGCGGGCTGCGGATAGCCAGGTGGGACAGGTGCTGCTCCTTTCTAATCGAAGGGCTGATCCGGATGCCTTGCGGACTATCAATCGTGTGCGCGGTCTAATCGAGCATTTGGTACGTAAGATGCCATTTTGGAGCACACATATTTTTAGACCCAGTCTGTTGATTGGTGAGGATCTTAATCAGGAGTGGGGTAAGGAGGTTGCCGACAAGATGGGAGCAAAGATTGATCAATATACTGGCGGATGGCTGCGTAAGAATAAACCCATCGAGGCCAGCCTGGTGGCCAGAGCAATGCTGGAGGTGGCTCAAAAACTCAACAAAGGTGTACATGTGTACAATTCAGAGTGGTTGCAGGATTATGCGATTGTCACTCGTAAAACGGATATACAGAAGAAATGACAAAGAAGACATCAAAGATTGATATCAATATCACATTGGGTGAAGACAGGATTCCTGAGAATATCGAATGGACTGCTAAGGATAGTGGCAAGGAGAATCAGCAAGCAAAAGCAATGCTTCTATCCTTTTTTGACAAGGAAAGCCGGGAAACCCTGAAAATTGATCTCTGGACAAAAGAAATGCAGGTGGTGGAAATGGATCGCTTTATGTACCATACATTGCGGGGCCTCACGGATGCCTATTTCAGGGCTACGAATAATCAAAAAGTGGCGGGTGCGATGCAACAGTTTGTACAGTTTTTCGGAGAGCAAACCGAAATCGTCCCTAAGTCTGAATAGTACTCACAGCGTATTAATCCCATATTTTTTTAAAAAAATGACCATTCATTTCTGTTTGGTATCATTTTTGTCTTGTATATGTAAACGATTGATACAGGCTGTATCACGATCACTTACGATCACTTGTGTCACCGAATTCGTCTCTATTTAAGTTTGAAAAGCTTAGCCTAAGAAAAAGACGATGATCACCGTTTACCCGGGAGACGATTTAAAAATTCGGTGGTAAAAAAAGACATTAGGGAAACGGTGATCTTTTTTACATGCCCGACCAAAGAGTTATTTAATCAAAGCTTAACACCAGAATGATAAGCCCTGCTTTGTTCAAAGGCAGGGCTTTTCTAATTCCCCCAGGTATCGTCCTATCCTTTACGTTTCATTTGTTTAAATTGCCACTAGAAATTAACGATTAATGAAGCGAAGAAACTTTCTGCAAAAAGCAATGCTACCGATGGCTGGTGTTGCCATTCCCGCCTCTCTCCAATTTGGAAAACTTGATTTTTCTGACCTGCCCGGTGGTTTGAAAATTCTCTTTCAGGGAGATAGTATCACTGATGCCGGACGTGATCGCGGTCGATACTATGCGAATAATACACAGGGCCTCGGCAATGGATACGTTTATCAGATTGTGGCCGAATTACTGGGACAGCATCCCACATCGGATCTACAATGTTTTAATCGGGGCATCAGTGGACACAAAGTGTACCAACTGGCGGATCGATGGGATATTGATTGTGTAGGACTTGCTCCGGATGTACTTAGCATTTTGATAGGTGTAAATGATTTTTGGCATATGATTAATGGTCGATATGATGGTACCGCCGAAATCTATGAAAATGACTACCGAAAACTATTGAAAGAGACCCGAGAAGCACTACCAGGTATAAAACTGATCATCTGCGAGCCCTTCGCTGTGAAGGGAGGGACAGCCATTGATGAAAAATGGTCGTCTTTCGATGAATATCGAGCCATTGCCGGTAAGTTGGCGAAGGAGTTCGGTGCTTCATTTGTCCCCTTTCAGGAAGTATTTGACAAGGCGCTAGAGGCAGCTCCGGCATCATACTGGTGTCCGGATGGCGTCCATCCATCCATTGCCGGAGCGTATTTGATGAAAAAAGCCTGGCTTGAGGCATTTCATAAATTGATGATGGGATAGGTGACAAACATACCCATGATAATCGGACCCCGTATTCTGATTTTGCTTTGTGTTCTGCTTTCAATTACCCTTCCTCTGGCGGGTCA
>JAUILM010000321.1 GCA_030432855.1 Bacteroidia bacterium | reverse complement strand
CAATCTGATTTCTGGTGATGGCACTCTGGCTGCTGGATGGCTGCTCAATCACCAATACAATCACCAGTTTATTGCCGCTAATGGTCAGGTACCTGCGGTATCTGATGCGACGCTGCAGATAGATAATGTGCTGGATGGCACCTATCAAATCACCTGGTTTGAATGTCTGGATGGAAGTGTCCTTGAAACCCAACAGGTCAATGCTGTAGATGGAATTTTGGAAGCAAGAATTCCAGATCTTTCCTGGGACCTCGTCTATCTGGTAGAAGGAATTACGGTTAACCAGGATCACGTAGATATCCCAGCTTTCGAGGTGTCTCTCTTTCCAAATCCGGTGTCCGTGGGCGATGCCCTGACCATAGAGCTTCCACAAGCCGCTGCAGGTGCGATAGTGATTACGGTCTTTGACGTGGAGGGCAGTTTGGTTTTCGAAGAAAAAAGGGAGGCTCAGTCCTCACTTTCTATTGCACTACCAACATCGATGACCAGAGGTTACTACTGGATAAAAGTGCATGCCCGAGATGGCATTGTGGTTAAGCCATTTGTTGTTAAGTAGTGGAATAATTTAAGGTACTACAAATCTCAACCCACGTAGCTAGTGTATTGAAGTAGTTGCGATGTCAACTCTTTCACGATAAACATGTTGTACTTCCAGCTTAAAGATCAATTATTATGGGAGAAGGGCTACTTTTCTTACCGGATATCAGCGGTTTTACAAACTTCATCAATAAGACCTCCTCGGAGCATAGTAAGCATATTATAGCTGAATTGTTAGAGATCCTCATTGATCAGAATGAGATGGGTCTTGAGTTGGCGGAGATTGAGGGTGATGCTCTTTTTTTCTATAAGGAAGGGCCGCTGCCATCGAGAGAAGAGATTTTGTCACAGGCACACAAAATGTATACGGCGTTTCATAGTCACCTTTTACTGTATGACAATTTGAGAATCTGCAGTTGTGGTGCATGTAAATCAGCCGTGGATTTAAAGTTGAAATTCATTGTACATGCAGGCCCATTGGATTATATTGAAGTGCGGGGTTTTAAAAAACCACATGGAAAAGATATCATCATAGCGCATCGTCTCATGAAAAATAGTGTGCCGGGAGATGAATACATATTGATGTCGGACTCCGTGCATGGTAGTGAACATCAGGTTGAACATTCCCTGTCTTTCCAGCGGCTGACCGATACCTACGATAGTGGAAAGGTCGACTATAGTTATTCCGATATTTCCTCGTGGCAATCAGATGTTACGTTAACCAACACCACACCCATAGTGTATGAGGAAAGCAATCCGTTGATTCTGGAAAAGGATATTGATGTTGCTTCGGATGAAATCTTTACGCTGGTATCCGATTTACGGTACAGATCCCTCTGGAATAAAGATGCATCATTTAAATACGAAGAGGATCGGGTAAATCGAGTAGGCTTTGATCATTATTGTTTGATTGACAATCGTGATATTCATTTTAAAACCGTCATCAAGGAAGCCGGAGTCGATCAACTGGTCTACGGCGAGAATACGGGTGATTTTCCACTTATGAAGCAGGTTACCAGCTACTTTATTTTGTCACCTTCAGAGCAAGGTACTAATGTGAAAGTGGAGGTACATTTGACACCTAAGAATGTGATTGGGAGACTGATTATGCCGATTCTCAAATTGAGGATTTTGCGACAGTGGAAGATTCTGCTCGAGAATCTCAAGTCAGTAGCCGAACAAAGCCCAATGATTAGCGGTATGGTGGCGTAGGAGGTGGAGAGTAACTACACTAAGGGTAGTTTTAGCTGCACCACGAAGCATTAGACTATATTTTAATGTATAGTTAACAAAATGTTCATCTACCGAACGCACAATCTATTTGTTAAGCCCCCTAACAAGTGATATCTTTGCCACCGTTAAGGTGCTGTCTTACAGTGTGTTGTGGGTCTATCGACGACTTTGGGTCTGACAAAAGCAAGGGAAATATTATATGGTACATTGTTTTCTAATGTATTTCTTTACATTTGTGCCCTCAAAACATCCGGGGGTATACGTTTGATAACATAAATTATTCAATTATTATGAGCCTTCAGAAAAAATTTCTTAAGTCAAAACCTATCTGCAAAGTAACCTTCAAACTTGATTCTGACGTTGCTATTGACGCTAAAAAAGCAGCAATAGTTGGAGAATTCAACAACTGGGATCCGAAAAAAGGAAAAATGGACAAACTGAAAAGTGGACCATTCAAAACCACGCTGGATCTTGAAACTGGAAAATCATACCAATTCCGTTACGTACTTGACGGTAAGGTTTGGGAAAATGACGAGTCAGCTGACGATTACGTACCAACAGGTGTCAGCATGGAGGAAAATTGTGTAGTTGCTGTGTAACTACATCCTCCACACGAATATCTTCTTGTAAATAATACCTCGCGCTATCGGATTGTCCGCAAATATTTGCGGATGCACATCTCACTGTCGCGATACCAAAAACCGGCCAGTGGCTTGCTAAATTGTAGTGGGCTCTGGCTTTTTTTATTAGGTCCCAGGTGCCGGGTACCGGGTGCCGGGACTTTGCAGTAAATATTTACGTCTTTGTACGAATCGGTGTCCGGTGTCCGGCTTCCCGTTCCCGGTTTGATATCCCTTCTTTCTACTGAATTTTGCTTTATAGCATAATGCGGGGAGGCTCCCCGGATTTCGCAGTATGCGAGAAATCAGGGGCCGGGGGTAAGCGCGAGCAAAAAATACAGCAGATTTATTAGATTTTCACATCTCCGTGTGAATTGCTGCCAGCAACTTACGCACCTAAAAAAATGCCGACTGCCTACTGAAGGACTGCCTATTTCAGTACTCAGTCTGCAGTTTTCAGTCTGCAGTTCTCAGTATAATGTCCATCAAATTGAAGAAATAGTATTCAGTCTGCAGCGCTCAGTTTTTGTAAATCGTAGACCGATTCATTCTTTACTGAATGACTGCACACTGCCCGACTGCCCCACTGCCCACTGCCCCACTGCCCACTGCCTACTGGAAAAGACTGCCAACTGGAAAAGACTGCCAACTGAACTACCCTTCATACTTCAAGGCAACCATAGCCAATGGAGGAAGATTTAAAACAAGGGACTGTTCCTGTCCATGGAAATCTTTATTCGTAGTTTTTAGCGTTCTGCCTTTTAAATAACCACTGCCGCCATATTTTTTATGATCGGTATTCATGGCAATAATCCATTTGCCTTTGAAAGGAGCTCCGATACGATATTTGTCGCGTGTTTCAGGAGTGAAATTGCAAATGACCAATATTTGATCTTTCTTTTTCGTCCCTTTACGGCAATGTACGATCACAGATTGTTCTTCATCTGAAAAATCTATCCATTCAAAACCTGCCGGATCGTATTGTTGTTCGTACAGTGCGGTTTCTGCCCGAAAGAAAAGATTTAAATCTTTGACCAGGGTCTGTAAATCTCGATGTAGGTCGTATTGTAATAAATTCCAACTTAATTCAGTTTCGTAATTCCATTCCCGGGTATCGGCAAACTCATTGCCCATAAAAAGTAATTTATTACCGGGGTGTGTATATAAATAGCCATATAATAAACGGACATTGGCAAATTTCTGCCATTCATCTCCTGGCATTTTATATAGCATGGGTGATTTTCCATGGACTACTTCATCATGTGAAAATGGAAGGACATAATTTTCAGCATGTGCATAGTACATATTAAATGTCAACTTACCTTGCTCGTATCTTCTAAAAAATGGATCTACCGAAAAATATTCCAACGTGTCATTCATCCATCCCATCATCCATTTCATGCCAAATCCCAATCCTCCATGATGGATCGGATGTGTTACCATCGGAAAGGCTGTGGATTCCTCAGCAATTGTCTGTGTATCCGGATAATTCTCATACACAGCCATGTTGAAGTCCTTGATAAATTCTATGCCTTCCAGGTAGTAGTTACCCCCGTATTGGTTGGGAGTCCACTCACCTTCTTCCCGTGAATAATCCAGGTGAATAATGGAAGCCACTGCATCTACCCGAATACCATCGATATGGTAAAACTCAAGCCAGTACAAGGCACTGGATACCAGGAAGGATCGGACCTCCGGACGTTCATAATTAAATACATGGCTTTTCCAGTCCGGATGATACCCTTTCTGAGGGTTAGGATGCTCATAGACACAGCTGCCATCAAAAGTCGCCAGGCCATGCCCATCTGATGGAAAATGTGAGGGTACCCAGTCCAGAATCACACCGACCTTGGCCTTATGGAACGCCTCGATCAATCGCATCAGGTCATGGGGATCACCATGGCGGCTATTGGGGGCAAAAAAACCGGTCACTTGATAGCCCCAGGAACCACCAAAGGGATGTTCCATCACCGGCATAAGTTCTACATGGGTAAACCCCATCTCAGCCACATAGGGGACCAGGTGTTCTGTGAGTTCATCGTAGCTGTAGAGTCTTCCATCTGGATGCATTTTCCAGGACCCTCCATGTACTTCGTAGATACAAAATGGGGCATCAAGGCTGTTGTGCTTTGCCCGGTTTTTCATCCAGGTTTTGTCTTTCCATTTGTACTCTTTTTTCCAGACAACGCTGGCCGTCTTCGGTGACTCTTCTTGTAGAAATGCAAAAGGATCACTCTTTATCAGCACCTTACGATCAAGCTGAGAAACAATGTGAAATTTGTAGAGATCACCATGTCCTACACCTGGGATAAAGCCTTCCCATATACCTGAAGTGTCCCACTTCACATAGAGAGGGTGTGAGTCGGGACTCCAATCATTGAAATCACCTACGACATGGACACTTTGTGCCATAGGGGCGAATACGGCAAAGTATGTCCCCTGGGCTCCATTTACTTCGATGGGATGGGCACCAAACCTCTCATATAAGCGAAAGTGCTTACCAGCTTGAAACAGTGAAATGTCGAAATCACTGAATAGTGTATGTGGAATAACAGTCTGACTCATACGAGTAAGGTAATGAAATTTTGTATTGAGTCTGGACTTGAAATTTCTACACCCTGTTGATAGTTTTCATCCCCATTGGGATTTTAGTTAAAAACCTGATTTTCTCTAGTGAGTCCTCAATCACTTTTTATGACTTTCAGTATCCCCACTTTGTCTTTACTGACCAGCCGAACGTGGTAAAGGCCGGTGGGATATCGTCCCATGTCAATGGTGGGTGCTTCCCTAAAGGTTCCCTGCTCGAGGATTGATCCGGTCGGGGAGGTGATCATATACTGTACCTCACCAACCGATTCGGATATGTCGATGTAGAGTGTTTGACGTACTGGGTTGGGGTAAAATCCTACCTCCCAGTTAGATCGATATTGCTTACTATTGACGAGTAAGTCGCAGTGGACATCCGGATCTTTCTGATACAGCCCAATAATATCGTCACGATAGCATCGAAATTCCTGTGCATCAAAAGGTGCTAAAATTGAACTGAAAAGGAAGTCCCATGGTAGAAATGAATAGGAGATGGGGCCTATACCCTGGACGATTGTGTCCTGGTACATGAGTACTTCGTTGCTGTAAATATCGACTGCCAGGTAATCACGTGTGTATCCTTCCACAATTTCTATTTCTCCCCTGCCGGTCACTTCATAACGATGGGCGAAACCTTGTGGTCCTGTCAATTCCCAACTGTCTCCGATCCCGGCGTTGTACCAAATCAAAGTGTCGATGGTCTGATCACTGGTATCAAAATAGGATACAACATCTCCACCATCGGGGATGTTAATGTTGAGGTAGGTAGGGGCGAGCGAGTCATAAGACAATTCCTGATCAAATTGTGTTACGGCCACCTTTCCCAGCACGAGTAAATTAATGTTATTGATTACCGTATCACCAAGGCGACTTACTTCCAGATAACCTGGTAGTGGTCCCAGATTTCTTGCATAGGTCCACACCGCATTTGGACCTCCATAGGCCTCAGAGTTATTAATGAAGTCGCAAGGTACATCTGGTTCTTTCTGGTAAAAGCCGATGCGGTCATCCTCATAGCATCGAAAAGAAAACCCATCATGACTGCCATCTACGGCTGTGATCTCAATTTCCCAGGGTTTATAAAAATATACCAAACTACCAATCCCATAGGTAATAGTATCTTTGATAATGAAATCATTCGATCCAAAGGAAACTGCCATATAACGTTGCTGTACTCCATTAATGGAGATTGATTTTATATCGTCAACTTTTACCTGCCCAGGTCCATATCCCTCCGGATAATTCCAGTGATCACCAATGGTAGCTTCAAACCAAATGAGAGTATCAAATAGCGCAGCTTCTGGAGAATAGTAGTATAGAACACCATTTTCCTCATACATAAAATCAGGAGGCAATTCGTATTCTTTGAGGATATTTAAAGAACAGACTTTTTCAGTGACTTGCTTGACGTATTTTTGACATATTTCATCATTAATAATGGTGTCTTTTTCGACGGATATTTCTATAAGGCCATTGTAACAAAAACTAAAACGATCGAACGTCCACCTGGCATTGGGTCCCCCAAAGTATTTTTGAGGAATAGTATCGAGAAAGTCACAGTCGACTTCTGGATCCTTCTGATAAAGCCCAATAATATCATCCTGATAGCATCGAAATTCCTGTGCGTCAAAGGGCGCGGAAAGTGTGCTGAAAAGGAAGTCCCACGGTAAAAATGAATAACTGATGGTGCCTATCCCATATACGATTGTGTCCTGGTAGGAAAGTACATCATTTGTATAAATATTTACCACCTGATAGGTTCTTGTGTAGCCTTCAATATCGATTTCACCGGTGCCTATCACCTCATATCGGTTTGCAATGGTTTGGGGACCTACAATCTCCCATG
>JAUILM010000320.1 GCA_030432855.1 Bacteroidia bacterium | reverse complement strand
GGTCTTCAATGTGTGAAACAAATGGAACAAGTGGCTACGGAGAGGCGCCATACCGGCTCCCCCACCTATATAAAGCATTTCCTTCTTGGTATCCTTGATGAAGAATTCACCATATGGACCCGAGATTGTTACTTTATCACCAGGTTCCTGATCAAATACATAGCTGGAGCAAACTCCAGGATTGACATCCATCCAGCCACCTTTGCCTCCATTGGCATTTCTGTCCCATGGTGGAGTTGCAATACGGATATTCAGCATCACAATATTACCCTCTGCGGGGTGGTTTGCCATGGAGTAAGCTCTAAACTGTGGCTCTGTATTCTTCATCTTGAGGTCCCAAAGCTGAAACTTGTCCCACTCTGATCGAAACTTGTCATCACCAGCAGGATCACTTTCCAGAGGTCTGATGTCAAAATCCTTAAAATCTACCTCAATTTTGGGAACATCGATCTGAATATATCCTCCCGATTGAAAATCCAGAATCTCTCCTTCAGGGAGTCTTACAACAAATTCCTTTATGAATGAAGCCACGTTTCGATTCGAAACCACTTCACACTCCCATTTCTTAATACCAAAAATCTCTTCCGGAATCTGCACCTCCATATCCTCGCGCACCTTCACCTGACAAGCCAATCGCTTATGCTCTGCTACTTCCTTCCTTGTAAGGTGATTTAGCTCTGTCGGTAATACATCGCCACCTCCTTTCGTGACATGACACTCACACATAGCACATGTTCCTCCTCCTCCACATGCAGAAGGCAGAAAGACATTTTTATCTGAAAGTGCGGATAGAAGCGAAGAGCCAGGTTGCACTTTGAGAGTGTTTTCGGGATCACCATTGATCACAATATTCACATCTCCCTGCGGTACAAGCTTGCTCCGGGCATATATCAGCATCATCGATAGTGCCGTGATCACTGCCATGAAGACAACAATGGCCCAAATAACCGGTAAAAAAGACATCAGTACAATCATCTTCTAATCAGATCTTAATTAGATGTTTTCTATTTAAAATGCAGCTGGATCAATACCCAGAAGACTTAAAAAGGCCAATCCCATCAGCCCCGTTATAATAAATGCAATACCTAATCCTCGCAGAGGAGCAGGCACATTTGAATATTTAATTTTCTCTCGTATAGCCGCAATCGCTATGATGGCAAGAAACCAACCGAATCCTCCCCCCAAACCGAAGGCTACAGACTCCACAAAGTTATACTCCTTTGTCACCATGAACAGGGAACCTCCAAGAATCGCACAGTTTACTGTGATCAGAGGTAGGAATATACCCAACGAGTTGTAGAGCGACGGACTAAATTTCTCGATTACCATTTCCACCAACTGAACCATGGATGCAATTACGGCAATGAACAAAATGAGTTTCAGAAATGTCAGATCTACTCCAAACAGTCCGTTTTCTCCCAACAGATAGTTCATGATCAGCCAGTTTATTGGCATAGTAATACCCAGAACGAATATCACCGCGAGACCTAAACCAAAAGCCGTCTTTACTGTCTTTGACACAGCGAGGTAGGAACACATACCCAGGAAATAGGTAAGGACCAGATTCTCAATAAATGCGGACTTGATAAAAATATTTACTAATTCCATGACTAACCTGGTTTATGATACATCTACCAACTTTGGATTCCAACTACGGTGAATCCAAATAAGAATTCCAATAATAAACATGGCAGCTCCTGAGAGTACCATGAGGTTGTTGTTTTGATACCAACCTAGCCATCCAATGCTTGTGGTATCCAGCATGTATTCGGCTGAAGGACCAATGATTTTCCACTCAAGAGCTGAGCCTGCAAATAGACTACCCTTACCAAACAACTCACGGATCAATGCTACTATGATAAGTATAGCACCATACCCCAATCCATTCCCTACTCCATCCAGGAAAGATCTCCAGGGCTTATTTGCCATCGAAAATGCTTCCAGTCTTCCCATTACTATACAGTTAGTAATGATCAGACCAATGAATACTGCCAGCTGCTTATAAACCTCATAGTTAAGTGCTTTGAGGGTGAGCTCCACAACGGTCACCAGGGTTGCAATGATGACCAACTGCACGATCATTCGTACCTGCTTGGGAATACTCTTTCTTAGCAATGAGGTAAATAAACTGGAGAACGCCGTCACAAATACCACTGCTACCGTCATCACGACAGATGGCACTACCAGAGTCGTCACTGCCAGAGCAGAGCAAATACCCAACACTTGAACCGTGATCGGATTATTATCATTCAACGGATCACTTAGCAACTGTTTTTCCTTGGGTCCAAAGAGTGGTTCTTTCTCTTTTACCTCGGTCTTCTGAATTGCTGTTTCAGCCATATTGTTTTTTTAAAGATTTGGGCTATTTGCCCACTTTCTCAAAATAAGGTTCGTAATATTCAATACCTGTCTGTATCATTTGAGTAACACCATCACCAGTGATCGTGGCACCACTGATACCATCTACCTCATGCATTGGATCCTTAGCTCCTCCCTTCCGCACGACAATACCCGTGTAGTCTCCATCGGGCTCGTACAGTTTCTTGCCTTCAAACTGAGCTGAAAAATTAGGATTATCCTTGATTTCAGCTCCCAGTCCTGGCGTCTCACCAGCATGGTCAAACGCCGCACCCACGATGGTACTAAAATCATCTTCTACAGCTATACTTCCCCATATTTCGTCCCAAAGACCACTTCCTCTCACACTCAAAATGTAGACTTTTCCCTGAGCGCCATTATATATGTACACGGGAAGTCTTCTAGAGGCGACTGGTTTCTTGCGCTCTTGTGCAAGATCGACCTCTTCTGCTTTTAGACCTTCAATGATATTTCCCTGCATATCTACCACAACCTGTTCGATCTGCTCATCAAAAATTTCCTGTACCTGATCAGCACCCAGTGAGGCAGCCTCCACACCCATTGTAGTTTCTATCGCAGACAGGATAGCTTTCTTATTGTAAACTGCTTCGTTACGGTCATGAATGGGTTGAAGTCCGGTTGCCATCAAGGATAAAATCAATGCAACAACCAGCGTCAATATCGCAACAAAGACGATGATGTATCTTGTATTATGCACGTTTCAGTCTTTTTGAAATGTTAGCTTGAATAACATAGTGATCTATCAATGGTGCAAAGGTATTTAAGAGAAGAATTGCCAACATCCATCCTTCAGGATATGCCGGATTAAGTACTCTTACAATCATACCGATCGCTCCAATCAAAAATCCATAAATCCATTTTCCACGATTTGTAGATGCCGCCGTTACCGGATCTGTCGCCATAAAGGCCATCGCAAAAAAGAAACTTCCCATATACAACTGATACTGCCAGGGAACGGTCATAAATGGAGTGGCATCCCAGGCATTTAACGTCATGGACATGAAGACAGCACCTAAGAGCATGCTCAGCATTATCCGCCAACTTGCAATACCAGTAATCAATAATATTAACGCACCAACCAGTACTAAAGGTTTAGAAGTTTCACCAATAGATCCGGGAATCGCTCCCCACCACATTTGACCTTGACTGTAGACTTCCGTCACAGCTTCCCAGCCACCCTGATAGGCAAGAATCAAAGGGGTAGCTCCCGTAAATCCATCGATTACAGAAGCATTCATGTCGAAAGTAGAAGCTCCAAGGGCTTCAAATAATGAATTACACAGGCTGTGCCACCAGTTATAGTCGACCATTCCTCCGGGTGCCGTATTTGTCAGACCTCCAATCCACACCTGATCTCCCGATATTGTAGTCGGGTAGGCGAAGAATACAAAGACCCTTGCAAGTAAGGCAATGTTCCATATGTTCATTCCCGTACCACCAAACGCCTCTTTACCAATCCATACTGCAAATGCCACAGCTATGGCCAGTATCCAAAGTGGAATATCAGGAGGCATAATCAATGGTATCAATGCTCCGGATACCAAAAAGCCCTCTTCAATGCCGTGGCCCTTTTTGTATGCATAGTAAAACTCGATACCGAGACCTACTACATGCGTGACAATGAAGATGGGAAGTAATTTACCCAAACCGAAGAAGAGCTTGAGGTGAAATCCATCTAAAAATCCCGTATGCTGCCCCAGAGCCAGAAAATGCTGGTGTCCTATATTATAGGTACCGAAGAGATAACAAAGCTGCATAGCCAGTACCACAGTCACCATGGTACGCTTCAGATCCATACCATCCTTGATATGGGTACCTTGCTTGGCTACGTGATCTGGTGTAAAAAAGAAGGTAAAGAAACCGTCCCACAGGGTATGTTTAAATGACCCTTTTTCTGGTTCTATCCTTTTAGCAAAATCTAAGAGTTTACTCATCGTATTTACTTAAGCTTGACTAACCTTGTTCGCGAACAAAATCAAGTCCTTCCCTTAAAATCTTTTGTAATGGTTGTTTTGAAGTGCATGCAAATTCACATAGGGCTACATCCTCTTCAATCAATTCATGGATTCCCAGTCCTTCCATTTTCTCGAAATCATTGGTAATGATAGCCTTCATCAAGTGCTGTGGGTAAATGTCCATCGGCAGTAATTTCTCATACTGACCTGTGACCACAAATGCACGAGGTTCTCCATTGGTATTGGTGGTGACGGAGTACTTCAGGTTTTTAAAGAGGAACCCGGGGAAAGTGCGAGAAACGGATGGCTTCATGGAACCTGGAATCAACCACCCGAACATATCAAAATGACGCCCTTCTTCAATGGCAGTAATCTGATCATCATAAAAATCCAGATACTGATCAATTGATTTTTGATGTCCGGATAGTACATCTCCGGAAATAATACGATCGGAGTCTGAAAGCTTTTCACTTCCCACCAGCTCAGAAAGCTTGGCCCCTTGTTTCGTCCGTACATATCGGGGATTGTCAAAAGATTCCCCTGTCAATGCCACGATTCGGGTGACATCAAATCGACGCTGACTAACCAGCTTACCGAGCGTAATTGCATCTTGTACACCTAGTGTCCAGACAACGGTCTGAGGAGTAATAGGAGCTGTATGATGAATCTGTACACCCACATTGCCGGCAGGATGGGGCCCAGCAAACCAATTTTTCTCGGCATGTGGCACATTCGTAAAGCCCTCTGATGGAGCGCTTTCTCCATTAGCATTCAATCCAAGATAAACTTTGCCCTCTGTCAACCGGCTCAGCATCTTCACACCCAGTGCAAAGTCTGCCTCATTTCCTTTGATGATTAATTCACTGTTAGGAGCCAGAGGTGCCGTATCAAAAGTAGATATGAATATATTGGCTGGTTGTGCTGCACTATCCGCTACGATATCATGTGGACGCTGACGTAAGAGCGGCCAGGCACCACTTTCCAACAGGAATTGCACAAGATCTTCACGACTAATCGTATCCAGGTTAATCGCAGGAAGTTCCTTGTACTTCTGTTCTTTGTCGGCAATGATCACCACCTCACTGATGGCTCGTTTAGCACCACGATTAATGGCTGCAATTTCACCACTTACGGGTGCAACATATTTAACTTCAGGTCTCTTCTTATCGAAGAAGAGCTCATCTCCGGCTTTAACTTCACTTCCCACCTCTACAACAACTTTAGGTATCGGTGAAATACCGATAAAGTTGCCCGGCTGCAATGCAAATGTCCGCACTTCTACATCAGAAATTTCCGGGGTCGGAACTCCCTTGAGAAGAATATTATGACCTCTCCGAAAAGACTTGAAAGGTCCATCTACATATGCGGGCACCTTGGGTCCCAGAATAGACTTAACGCCTTTCTTTGAGGAAGGATCTTTTAAACCCATATCCTGAGATTCCACACCCAGTAGATTTTCTGTGACCAAATACACGGCCACTATAAAAACAATTGCTGCTATGACAAGTAGCCCAGTGTTAAATATGCCACCAGAGCCTGACTGTGCCAATAGGAAACTTGAAGGTAAAATGCTGAAAATGAATACATTTAGAGCATGTCTGCGAAATCTGTTCAACACTTTAAGTATTTGTTATGAGAAGCTGAAAAGAAGCGATTTCTTAAAAACACCGCAAATATATAAAGCTTTTTAGATAACCTTTCTGTTATTGGATACCACCTACTATTTAGATCAAATCCAAATAGAACTTAGAACTCGTCGGTGACAGGCGTCTGAACCCTGTACATTTTATGCCATGAAACCAAGCCATATATGGCCATCAGGGTATAGAGTACGAATAAGAATGCTATGAGTGGAATATCCCGCACCCAGTAGACGTAAATGCAAACGGCATCAATGACTATCCAGTAGATCCAATTCTCAAGGACTTTATGAGCCACCAGGAATGTGGCAATAATGCTGAATGTGGTAGTAAGTGCATCAATAAAGGGTAATGCACCACCATAGATCTTCCAGAAGTAACCCAATAATACAGCACAGATCAAGCCGCTACCCAGTAGAGGCAGGTGCTTCCTCAGGATCCAGGTACTAATACCTTTTTCATCGTTACTCTCTGACTGTTTCCTCCATTGCAACCAGCCATAAACTGACATGATCATATAAAAGACTTGCAACGTAGCATCTGAAAACAACCGGGCATCTACGTAGATAAAGAATAGCAGGATCACACCTATCAACCCCACAGGCCAACACCAGATATTGTTTCTGGCGGCAAGAACTACATAACCCAAATTAAGCGCAAAGGCACTCCACTGCAACCAACCCAGCTCTATGGCATAGGTTAAAATTTCGTCCACCAAAAGAGGTTAGTTAGTTTCTACGAAGATTTTGAATTCTGCCTGTGTCACCATAGGATCCGTGTTGGCAAATACATCGACTGTGACTTCCTGCAGTCCCTCCTTATCGGTACTGTCATACTCAATGCTGATCTCACCTGATGCTCCAGGTG
>JAUILM010000319.1 GCA_030432855.1 Bacteroidia bacterium | reverse complement strand
CTCTGATGGGTGAATTTAGAAAGGTGCATCAATTCAATGTCTTTTCAGTCATTACCCCCATTCAATATGCCATTGCAGATTACTTGCAGGACAGAGACACGTACATCAATTTACCGGATTTCTTTCAGGAGAAAAGAGATTTTCTCCGCCGTTCTCTTGAAGAAAGTCGGTTAAAACCATTGCCCAGCTATGGTAGTTATTTTCAGTTGTACGAATATGGTGACATTAGTGATTTGTCCGATGTGGAGTTTTCAAAATACATCACTATAGAGCATGGTGTTGCAGCCATTCCGATCAGCGTGTTTTATTCAGAGCCCGATCCGGATGAGCGCATTATTCGGTTGTGTTTTGCAAAAACAGAAAAAGTACTGGCAGCTGCCGCAGAAAGACTGTGTAAAATCTAGCTATTGTGCGAGCGCAATCGTCGCAAAGGATATGCTGGCATCCGGGATCGATTCAAGTAAGGTGGAGGCACATGCTTCAATCGTTGATCCTGTCGTGATCACGTCATCGACGATTAAGATATTTTTCTGTTTGATTGGTTTCTTGATTCTGAATGCATGTTCCATATTTAGAATGCGTTCCTCCCGGGTTTTCTTCGTTTGCGTAGAGGTGGCTTTGAAGCGAACTAATGATTTCACATTGACTGGGATCTTCATGGACTCCCCCAGACCTAGGGCAAAATGTTCACTTTGATTATATCCGCGTTTTCGAAGTTTCCCTGGATGGAGAGGCACAGGAATAATCAAATCAATGTCCCTGAAGTGCGGTGCATTTTTCAGCATCCTTCCAAACCGCAACCCCAGCCGTTCGGCGATGTCAGTCCGGTCTTGATATTTTACACTATGGATGATCTTTTGAATGCGTCCATGTGGATAAAACCGAAACATACTGGCCCCTGTGTGAAAAGGTACACTTCCTGATAGGCGATCGGTACACTGATTTTCCTTGTGCATATACATGTCAGATGGAGGTAGCTCGACCTCGCAATGAATGCAGAATAGTTCGGTGACAGGAACATTCTCCCTCTGACAGGCAATGCACAGATTTGGGTAAAATAATTGAAGGATATCTTCAAGGAGTGTTTTGATAAGCATTTGGTAGGGACTGAGATGGTTTATCAAATATTCTAATTTTGAATATAGTTTAAGTGCATGGAAACCGCAAATCGTAACAAGAGCGAAACCATTAGAAAAAAGATTCAGCAATGGTCTGAAGAAAACCCCCGTCCGATGCCCTGGCGAAGCATTAAGAATCCTTACCTGATTTGGTTGTCAGAAATTATTTTACAGCAGACCAGAGTGATGCAGGGCTGGGATTATTACCTGAAGTTCTCGGAAAGTTATCCAACGGTAAAAGACCTTGCCGATGCACACATTGATGATGTTCTGAAAAACTGGGAAGGCTTGGGCTACTACCAGAGGGCACGAAATATGCATGCCGCTGCTCAACAAATTGTGTCAACGTTCGAAGGCAGGTTTCCGGATGATTATGACAGCATCAGATCCTTGAAGGGTGTAGGCGACTACACAGCATCCGCCATTGCATCCTTTGCTTATGGTCTTCCACATGCTGTTGTAGATGGTAATGTCATCCGCATTTTGACGCGCCTGTTCGGCATCTCGGGTATTATTACTTCTGCTCCGGTGAGGCGAAGTATTGACGCATTAGCGGATGAAGTACTGGATAAGGATCGCCCGGGAAAGCACAATCAGGCCATCATGGACTTTGGGGCGATGCAGTGTACACCCGCGCCACGGTGTGAGAGCTGTCCTCTTACTGCAGACTGTTCGGCTTTTAAGGATAATCTGGTGGGCCAGATACCGCTGAAGAAAAAACCTAGGCCCAAGCGCGAGCGGTTTTTTTATTACATAGTTTTTCATCAGGAAGAGGATTTGTATATAAAGAAAAGAAGTCAGAAGGATGTCTGGGAGGGCTTATATGAGTTCTATCTGATTGAGCAACCTGAGGTAAGAGATTGGCATCAGGTCGTGGAGCATCTACCGATACCTTGCGACCTGGAATACGAGACGGCACACTATAAGCAGACATTGTCCCATCAAATCATACACGCCAGGTTTGCATTGGCCGCCATTACCGGAGACCGACTTCTTAAAGAAGGGTATTCTGCTGTAAATAAGAAAAAAATGCGGAACTTCGCGTTCCCCAAAATCGTAGATTGTTATTTAAGAGATAAAGGTGTAAATTTAAATTAGTCGTTTTAACATATATAAGATTCATACATGGTAAACAAGGTAACATTGATTGGCAACCTGGGAAGAGATCCGGAAGTGAGACATTTTGAAAACGGTAGTATGGTGGGTAAGTTTCCTGTCGCCACTAACGAGAGTTATCGAGATAAGAGTGGAGAATGGCAAACTATTACCGAATGGCACGATGTGGTTGTTTGGCGTGGACTGGCAGAAAGAGCAGAACGTATGTTAAAGAAGGGTTCTTTAGTTTACCTCGAGGGTAAATTGACGCACCGAAAATATCAAGACAAGAACGGCATTGATCGATATATTACAGAAGTCGTAGCTAATACGTTCCGAGTACTCGACAAAAAGGAAGGTGGTTCTTCCGGAAATTATGGCACAACATTTCCTTCTTCTGCAGACTCACCCCCGCAGGGGACAAGCTATGAGCTCAAGTCGGATGCTACGGTAGAGAAAGTAGATTCTGATGCTCAGGAAGTAGACGACGATCTGCCTTTTTAAGACAGAGTGTCTTATTGTTAATTAATCAAAGCAAAATTGGAAAGCACCGAACCTCCTAGTGCTGGCTTTTATCTTCTTTTCGCACCCTTCATTCTTTTACAGATATCTATTGCTGGAGTTATAGGTGGTGTTATTCTGTTGATCGTCCTATTGCTGTGTTCAGCTTTTATTTCTGGCTCGGAAGTGGCGTACTTCTCGCTCAATCCATCGGATGTACATGTGTTTTCTTCCGATGACAAGCCCTCATCACACCGTATTTTACAACTGCGCGAGCGACCACGGATCTTGTTGGCTACCATTCTCATCTCTAATAATTTCGTCAACATTGCCATCGTCATACTTTCCGACTACCTGCTACGAAACCTGTTACCGGAACAGATGTTCCTCAATTGGGCAAACCAGCTGAGAACTTCCACACTTTTCGCTAATAGCGATGTACTTGTACTGGCCAGAGCCCTCAGTTTTACCCTTACCGTTGTGGGAGCGACTTTTCTTCTGGTTCTTTTTGGTGAGGTGGCACCGAAGATTTATGCTAATGTGAACAACCGGCACATGGCACGGATGATGTCCCGACCATTAATGTTTCTCCGCAGCTTATTCAATCCGGTCTCGCGCGTGTTGGTCAATTGGTCCAATTGGTTTGAGAGAAAACTGGGACAAGAGCCCGGAAGGAACCGATCCCGCAAGGACGACCTGGATAAAGCCATTGAGTTGACAGTAAGTCACGAACTCAATTACGAAAAGGAAATTGACATCTTAAAAAGCATCATAAAATTTGGAGAGGTCACTGCAAAGCAGATCATGCGATCCAGAGTTGATGTCATTGCGATTGATATTGAAAGTTCCTTTAAGGAGGTGATGAACGTTGTACAGCGATCGGGCTATTCCAGAATTCCGATCTATGAAGAGGACTTTGATAATATAAAAGGCATACTTTATGTAAAGGACTTATTGATGCATCTTAATGAAACGGGAGACTTCCAGTGGCAGGACCTGATCCGAAAGGATGTCAAATACGTGCCGGAGGCCAAGAAGATCAATGAGTTACTGACGGAGTTTCAGCAGGAGAGAACCCACATGGCCATTGTGGTGGACGAGTTTGGAGGGTCTGGAGGCTTAGTGACATTGGAAGATGTGATGGAGGAGGTCATTGGTGAAATCCGTGATGAGTTTGATGATGACATTGAAGTTGAGTATGAACAAATAGACGAAAGGAATTTTGTGTTTGAGGGTAAAACCCTTTTGAACGACATGTGTCGTGTCCTGGGGATCAATACGGATACTTTTGAAAAAGTGAAGGGGGGCTCCGATAGTGTTGCTGGCCTGATTTTGGAGCTGCTAGGGCGCATCCCCAAGAAGAATGTCGAGATCAAATACATGAATTACCGTTTTAAAATTGTGGCAGTGAATGCGAAGCGAATTGAAAAAATACAGGTTACCCTTCCTCCGGCAAGCTAGT
This sequence comes from Bacteroidia bacterium, assembly GCA_030432855.1. GTDB lineage: Bacteria > Bacteroidota > Bacteroidia > Chitinophagales > Saprospiraceae > JABDMH01. The sequence goes on along the minus strand of JAUILM010000319.1, from coordinate 2,671 downwards.
CTGGGACTTCTAATAGTGCTAATGGTATTAGTAAGTTGCGAGGAGACTGTGACAACACCTAAGCCCAGGGCATTTCCCAAAATTGAGTTCCCTGTCAAAGATTACGAGGCTTTTGATGAAAACTATTGTCAGTTTACCTTTGAAAAGCCAGTATCCGCGATCGTGCAACAGGACACGCTGTTTTTTAACGAGAGCACGGTTGATCCCTGTTGGTTCGATCTTTATTATCCAGCATTTGATTGCCGCATACATTGCAGCTACTATCCGATCACCGAGGAGAACCCACTTTCAAAACTGAACGATGATGCATTCAAACTCGCTATGGAACATAATCGGAAAGCGACCTACATTGATGAGGTAAAAGTCGAAAAACCCAATAACGTGAGCGGCTTTATTTTCAATCTTGAAGGTCCGGTTGCTACACCTTTTCAATTTTATCTGACCGATAGTACACAGCATTTCATTCGTGGTGCCCTGTATTTCCGCACACAGATCAGACCCGACTCATTGGCACCTATGTACGAATTTGTCAAACAAGACATATCGCACATGATCAACACCTTTGAGTGGAAAAAGACGTTCTAGAAAGTTTAGTAAATCAGTGGGTGCTTATTCTTCTGCTTCTACAGGAGCTTCCTTTCCTGTCAGTTTAGCAAGGATCTTTTGTTCGATCTCTTCAGCCACTTCAGGGTTGTCAGCCATAAACTGCTTGGCAGCCTCCCGGCCCTGGGCAATCTTCGTGCCTTCATAGCCAAACCAGGATCCACTTTTTTTCAGGACATCCAGATCTACACCAATATCGACGATTTCACCATTTCGGCTGATTCCCTGACCATACATGATATCAAACATGGCAATTCTAAACGGTGGTGCCAACTTGTTTTTCACGACCTTCACTTTGACCGTATTACCGACGACATTTCCTTCTCGATCCTTAATGGGTGATCCACTTCGACGAATATCTAAGCGCATTGAGGCATAGAATTTCAGGGCATTACCACCCGTCGTAGTTTCAGGATTTCCAAACATCACCCCAATTTTTTCTCGAAGTTGATTTATGAAAATACAGCAACAACCGGTACGTCCAATAGACCCTGTGAGTTTACGCATTGCCTGAGACATGAGTCGGGCCTGCAGACCCACTTTGCTGTCTCCCATTTCTCCTTCAATTTCTGCACGGGGTACTAGTGCCGCTACTGAGTCGATAACGATGATGTCAATGGCACCGGAACGTATCAGATTTTCAGTGATCTCCAAAGCCTGCTCACCATTGTCTGGTTGAGATATGAGCAGGTTTTCAGTGTCCACACCTAAAGATTCCGCATAGAAACGATCAAAAGCATGTTCTGCGTCGATAAATGCAGCTATCCCACCCTTTTTCTGACAGGCGGCAATGGCATGGATCGCAAGGGTTGTTTTTCCTGAAGATTCAGGGCCGTAGATCTCAATAACACGGCCTCTGGGAAACCCACCTATTCCTAACGCTACGTCCAGTCCCAAAGAACCTGTCGAAATGGTATCGGCTTCCACCACTTGTTTATCACCGAGGCGCATGATAGATCCCTTTCCGTAGGTCTTCTCCAGGCGGTCAACCGTCAACTGGAGCGCTTTCATTTTTTCTTTATTCTCTTTGGACATAGCTCAATTATGTTAAGAACTAACAAATATATGATAATATAAGATATGTAAGTCCTGGAAAAGAAAAAGCCCTTAAGAGTATCTTTTTCTTACTCTTAAGGGCTCATTGATTTAGTCTCACTTACTGTCTAAACTTCAATCGGTTTAGCAGATAGTTTGCTATAGTCAAGTATGTTTTTAATGCTTTTCTCCGAGGGAGCAAAAGTGCATTTAGGAAGTTGACTGGCTGCAAACTGAAGATTCTTTAATTCTTCCCGCAGTTCGTAATCTCGATCAAGATCTATCTCCATGGAGAGACGCTCTGTGGTAGAAGCTTCCTTGTAAATAAGCCGTACTAAATCATCAAGTGTGTAGTTTTGCGTCATACAACAAGTTTTGGTTAAATAACTGCCTAATAAACAGGCGCAAAACGGATAATATTGTTTCGACCGGAAATTTCAAATGTTAAAATTTTGCTCCAACTCATTCATATACAAAGGAATCCACAAGTGTGGGCGTTTCTCACCACACAACCCCTTGGTGATTTCGACTGTATTACAGGTCAACATCATCAAGCGGCAACTCCTCAGCAGGCACCCACAATTTTTCTTTCAGTTGTCGCACCCTACTGTTTTTGACTTCAACACCTTCTCCTTCCAGACGTTGCTGCATTAGGGAGGGTGGTTTAAAGTGATGCCGACCTGTAAGGTGTCCGGAACTGTTTACTACTCGGTGTGCGGGCACTTCCGGGTCGTTCAATTGTCGAAGGGCCCAACCAACCATTCTGGCGGAACCCAACGCAAGGTAATCTGCGATTGCACCATAAGTGGTCACCCGACCCTCAGGTACTTGCTTCACAACATGATAGACCCAACCGAAATAATCTTTGTTCTTCATCTGCTACCTGTTAATTCCTTTATCTTGCAACGCATAACGTAGATGTTTTTATCATGGAGCTGTTTGCCAGAAATATAAGTAATCTGACGGATGCCCGTTATTTCGCAGCATATTTACCTACATGGATTTCAATCGATTTGCCGGACAATGAACCAGC
>JAUILM010000318.1 GCA_030432855.1 Bacteroidia bacterium | reverse complement strand
TGTCGCCCTCGACTCAATGACACCCAAATAACGGTCAATATCACCCTGGTCGACTCCCTGAGAAGCTAATCCTTTACGTGCAATGGGTATCAGCTGATCAAGAACGAGATCGCAGGCGCTGATCTTAGAATCATCCAGCCAGCTGAAGGTCGTATCTATTCCATAGCGGGCAGCCTTCATAAAATTGTCTCTTGCCTCCGCAAACAAAATGTGCTGAGTGATATCATCATACTTGTCTGCAAAACCTACCATAAGCCCGAGCCAGAATGCGGCATTAGCCACCTCATCTATCACCGTAGGTCCTGCGGGCAGGACTCTATTTTCGATTCGCAGATGTGGTTTTCCATTTTCACTGATACCATAGCAGGGTCTATTCCATCGGTACACGGTACTATTATGGACCTGAAGCGCTTTCAGTTTAGGAATCTCTCCGCGTTGAATCGCAGCAAGTGAATCTTCTTTGATGTCGCTACTCATCAACACACGGAATCGAGCGATGTCATCCTTATAGATTTCCAGTATGCTGTCTACCAGCCAATCGTTTCCAAATATGACCCGGGGTGCCCTCTCCCGTAAATGCCGATGTGAAGACCTGGTATCAATAGATTGTTGGAACATGGCGATCCGGGACTCATGCCAAAGTCTTCGACCAAACACCAGGGGAGAATTTGCAGCAATTGCCATCACCGGCGCTGCCAGAGTCTGTGCAATATTGTACATCTTGACAAACTCGTTGGGTGAAACCTGTAAGTGCACCTGAAAAGAGGTGTTGCAGGCCTCCAACATAGGAGAGTCGTGCTTTATGATTAACTCATCGATTCCTGTAATTCTCAACTCATATTCCGGACCTAACAGCTGCTCATTTATGGCATTCATCAATGCTTTGTAGCGTTCTTTGGGCGTGAGGTTGTCCAATGACAAATCGAATTTCCTTAGGGTGGGAAGGATACCGGTCAATATGGGCTTAGCCTGCATTTGATCGAGCGTATCACGAATGACACTCAGTCTCGCCAGGGTCTCCTCTTCTAACATGCTGAGACAGCTCCCCGTAAATGTCCGTGGGGTAAGTGTGATCTCAAGATTAAATTGGGCCAGTTCGGATTCCAGCCATGGATGTTCCTTGAGTTTCTCCATGGCTTCCAAAGCTATTATGGCCGGTTTGTGACTGTCCTTATGCACCAATACCATCTCCTGCTCGGCACCAATGCGTCGGATATCACGCTCAAACAAATCTTTTTTGATCATGGTATCTAACGCTCTCACATCATCTAAAAGCGAACGAATGAATCGTCTCAATTCTTCCTGATCACTAGGGAGGTGGACCTGTTGCTCACCCATGGAATTCACATTTTTTGTGCACTGATAAGTTATAAGTTGTCACGGACTTAATGCAATTTATTTATGGTATTCTAATAGTAGGCCAGAAAGATAGTCTGATAAACTAAAAAAAAAGTACGGCCGTTTACTACCTATGATCATAAGAATACTCATAGTACTGTTGGCGATTTCCTCATTGAGTTGCTCCAAAAATCGTGAGGTCCTCTTCGAAATACCTATGCGGCTTGAATTTGAAATTCCTGCAGGACTCAACCCTTTCGATAAGCATTTTCAGATTATCGAAGGAGTACCTACCAATTTTGATTTGATACGCAAGCAGTTTAATATTCCTGAAGACCAGGAAATCATTATAAGACCTGGTTCGGCACTTCTCACCTCGGCCACAGGTGATATCAATTTCGACTTTATGGAGGAATTTGGAATCTTTCTTTTCAAAGAAGATCGTGAAGATGAAATTGATGCATTCCTTACTGATCAGGTTCCTTTCAATGCTGGCAGGAATGTAGTGGTACTTCCCTATGATACTGATCTCACCGAGCTGGTGAGTGAGGATGAAGTGAACTTCAAAATTGCATTTCGCCTCCGGGGAACCACACCCACTTTTATTCAAATGTTGATTGAGGTAGTCTTCACCGTTGAATGAGCGAAGTATATATTAGTTAAATTTTAATATTAAAGGTTTACCCTGATTACCTTTATGTACGGTAATCAGCCTATATTCGAGCCGGAATTGTAAACCTAACCCTTAATAATTTGAGGTTTCTCAGAATTATTTTTTGTTGTATCGTTCTGCTAGGTGCAGACGAGCAATCCACGGCACAAGATCCTTTAAAAAACCAGCTGGCTCAGGAGCTGGATCAACAGCGTATTCTGTCGAATAATGCATTCGCTTTGGAGGAACTGTGTCGTACAGTACATGAGGAGAATCTTTCTCACGCCCGAAGTACGGTGGTTTCAGAAGCCACCTGGTTTGATCTCGACTGGAATCTATTCAGGCGTGTAAAGCGTACTGCTAACGATCTCATCTCTGTACCCATTCCTGTGGATACTGGCACCGTCATACTGGACTTATATAAATTTAAACCATTGGCAGAAGACTTCAAGGTGATTACGGCTTCGGGATCCGTCACTCAACATGAAGAAGTCTACTACCGGGGAGTCATCCGGGGTGATGATCGATCTATCGCAGCAGTATCTCTACTTGAAAATGAACTAATGGGTGTGATTTCAAGTCACAGATATGGAAATATCGTCATTGGGAAAGATCAAACCCAGGGTCTTCATGTAAGTTACAAAGATGAGGATCTCAAAATCTTAAATGACTTTGCCTGTGAGGCATTGGAAGTACCCGGGCATCATGCTGAAAATGCACCAGATCATTCACGGTCTGCGGCAGGAGGGTGTGTTGAGATATATTTTGAGGTGACAAATGATTTGTACAAAGAGCTTAGCAGCAATGTAAGCGCTGTGATTTCGCATGTGACTGGTCTGTTTAATGTAGTTTCTGCCCTATATGCGAATGAGAGTCTCCCAATCAAGATTTCCGAGATTTTTGTTTGGGATGTCAACGATCCATATAACACCTCCACTTCAGCAAAAGCATTACAATCCTTTCAGAATGAGAAGACTTCTTTTAATGGAAATCTGGCACATCTATTAGATGGTGGGAATGGAAATGGTGGTATTGCTTATGTGGATGTTCTATGTGATCCAGGGTTTGCCTACGGATACAGTAGAATTGACCGGAACTACAATGGATTTCCCAATTATAGCTGGACAGTCAATGTGGTTGCTCATGAGTTGGGCCATAATTTTGGATCACGTCATACTCAAGACTGCGTATGGGGTAGTGACCAATGTACAGCTATAGATGGCTGCCATCAGATAGATCCAGACGTTGGATGTGGTTCTTGCGAGCCTGGTCCACTTCCGAGTAAGGGCACCATCATGAGTTATTGCTATCTCCAACCTGATATCGGCGTAGACTTTAGTCTTGGATTTGGTGCCGAACCAGGTGCCCTCATCCGAGCACGAGCGGCAGCAGCCTCCTGCCTTGATGATTGCAATACCGCCAATGCCTGTACGATTGAAATTACGGAGGTACAGATCACAGATGCCACGTGTGGAGAAGATAATGGCATTATAGAAATCGAAGTATTAGGAGGATCCGGCACCATCTTATATGATATTGGAAATGGATCTCAATCCAGGAGTAGATTTGAAAACGTACCTCCTGGCAACTACACAATCACTGTCCAAAACGGTCTGAGTTGTTCCAGATCTCAATCCGTAACCGTTCAGTCGCAAGGAGTAAAACCCAAAATTGCAGCTACCGTCCGAAACAGTGCTTGCAATGAAAATACAGGCGTGATTGAAATTAATGCCTCTCAAGGGACTGCTCCTTATACCTATGAGCTAGGTAATAAAACACAGGATGATCCTGTTTTTAGCCAATTAGAACCCAAGGACTATAAGATCACGGTGACCGATGCAAACGGCTGCTCTGAAGATAAATCACTGACTGTGTTCTATGATAATCCTCCTACGCATAGTGCCCTGGTAAAGCATACGAGCTGTGGTGAAGAGAATGGACAGGTATTATTTGAAGTAGAGGGAGGAACTGCCCCATTTGAGTACCTATTGGGCGACAAATCCTCGCAGGTGGATCACTTCCTGGATGTAGCACCGGGCACCTACGAAGCAAAAATAATAGATGATAACGGCTGCACTTCTTCCTCTGAAATAAAAATACATGGAAGTGACGCTATCAGAATGGAAGTAAATTTTCAATCTACAGATTGTGGTCATCCCAATGGATCTATTGACATACAGGCAGAGGGTGGAGAAGGCAACCTAAGCTTTGGGATCAATGGCGTCTACCAGGAAGAAAGCGCCTTTGATAACCTTCCTGCAGGGGACTATACTGTGTCCGTTCGAGATGAATTGCTTTGTTTGGAAGAGGTCCAGATCTCTCTTGAATCATCCATTGCACCCTCCATTACTCTAGAACCCACTCCCACATCATGTGGCGAAAATAATGGACAAATTGTGATCGACGTACAAGGTGACACAGGTCCGTACACTTTTGAATCTCCGGCAGCAGGCGCGAGTATAGATGGTACGTTTTCAAACTTACCTGCAGGTGCCTTCACCGCTGCCATTGCGGATCAACGAGGATGTATCTACACCACGGAAACTAATATTCTAGCCTCTTCATCTCCTTCTCCGAAAGTTGAAGTGCAAAGAACACGCTGTGGAGAATCAAATGGTATACTTTCGGTTTCGGTGACAGGAGGCATTGGACCCTTTGGGTATTCACTTGATGATCAACTTCAAGATGACAGTATCTTCATGGGATTGGATGCAGGTCATTATGCTGTGGTAGTATCTGACGCTGCTAATTGTTCTGACACGGTACTGGTGACTGTTGACACATCGGAAGCTGTGTTTGCAGACATTGAATTGCAACACACAAAATGCGGTGAGCACAATGGTGGAATCTCCTTAAGTAAACTGGCAGGAATTGCTCCCTTTGACTTCGTAGTCGACTCGGTATCCTATCAGGATACACTCATTGGTCAACTATCGGCTGGAGATCACAAGCTGATTGTCATAGATGCAGATGGATGCCGATATGAGGAAGAAGTGCAAATTGGCTCATCTATCGGTGTAGAACTCGCTACTGCGATCGAAAGTACACGCTGTGGCGATGACAACGGAAGTATTGACATTCTGTCAATGCAGGGGAATGGTCCTATTGTACTCACCATGAGTGACTCCTTAGTAGAAAACCATCTTTCATTTCGTGGCCTCAGCCCAGGGGCTTACACAATTTCCGCTAGTGATAGTTTAGGTTGTGAAACGAAAGAGACATTTACTATAGAAGCCTCCACCAAGCCATCCATTTCATTGAACAAAGATGATACGCACTGTGGAGTCAATAACGGCTGGATTGAAATTGCGATCAGTGATGGGATTGGTCCCTATCAGACCACTATCAATGGAGAGCCCACTACAGACCTTTTTGTCTCTGATTTAGAGGCTGGTGACTTTACGATCGAAGTTACCGATTCGGTTTCTTGTGTAGATTCATTTGAGATCTCGCTTTTGGCATCCACACATCCGGTGTTGACCGCCACAGTAACTAACGCATATTGTGAAATGCAAAATGGCCGGATTTCTTTGGAAGGAGCGTTGGGCGTGTCACCATACTCTTACAACATAAGTACATTGGACTACTCAGACAATTTACACTTCGAACAATTAGATACGGGCCTGCACACGGTGAGATTGAGGGATGCAGATGGATGTATAGATAGTCTGACCCTGCACGTCCAGTACGATAGTCAGTATATAGCTCCGAAGCTGAAAGACATGAGTGCCATCTGTGAAAACGAGCCTGCAGTTTTGCATACAGGTCTTGCAGATCACCCTGCCATACATTGGTATTTGGGAGATTCCCTGATCACTTCAGGAAAATCTCAAATCGATGCAAATAGGGCGGGAACATACATAGCCGCTATTCAGTACCTCCCCAATTGTATCCTTTCTGATACCTCCGAAGTCCAGGTACACAGTAAACCAAATTTCACCTTACCCACAGCATCAAGCATTTGTCTTGGATCATCCTTCACCTTGGAAAACCCAAATGCTGACTTAACATATCACTGGAGTAATGATTCGACTGGTACCAGCATTTACTTTGAAGAAAGTGGTGAATACACTCTTTCTGCCGTCAACCAATTCGGTTGTGTCAGATCGGAAGTTATAGCCCTGGACGTATTATCTCCAGTCACCCTCCTGAGTAGTCAAACGAATTATGAAATATGTCCCGGTGATGCCATTCAACTGGAAGTAAATGGGGCACAGACATATGAATGGAAAACAGAGGACCCTTCGCTAGATGATGCCCAAAGTAACAGTCCCACCGTGAGACCAGACCAGAATGCTCTATATACAGTTATTGGAAGTAATCAGTGCTTCAATGATAGTTTGCAAATATCAGTTGCCATCGCCTCTCCTGTCACTGACTTCAATAGAGACACGACAGTAGTAGAGGGTACTCCATTGCAATTGCACATTCCTGATGTTCAGGATGCATCCTGGAGTTCGACCTATGGAATGGAATGTCAGCAGTGTTTGGATCCCACTATAAGACCTCTGGTGGACGGAACGGTTTCTGTTGATTATGTAGATGCATTGGGATGTAGCTGGTCAGATGAGATACGGGTACATGTGATACCCCTTAAATCTCTGCTGCCGCCCTTGATTAATTTCATCTCACCAAATGGTGACGGACAAAATGACTACCTCAACTTCGAAGGCCTGGATAGATTTGATAATGCCACACTTCAGGTATTTGACCAGAACGGAATTAAGATCTTTGAAAGTAAGCACTACAACAATAGGTGGTCCGGGACCAGAGATGGAAGCTTACTCCCAGAAGGATTGTACTACTACTTTCTTACTTTATATATCGATGAGAGGGTTTTTCATTTTGACAGTGACCTTACAATTGTTCAGAA
>JAUILM010000317.1 GCA_030432855.1 Bacteroidia bacterium | reverse complement strand
TCATGCGTTCCCCGGTATACTTCCCATTGGGAATAGTCTTGTTGCTTGTCGAATGTACAGGAGCTGATCATCAAGAGACCCAATAGAGTCACCAGAATCCATGTATTTTGCTTGTTAATCATAACCATTTTCATGCTTTCTAGTAAAAGTTTCGGGTCAAAGTTTTATTCAGGTTTTTGTCCATCAACCTTCTCTTTTACTTAATCTCCGATATTTCTATTCCCAATTAAAATCCCAAATGGGCTCAACGCCTCTTAAATGCTCGACAAAGTAATTCCATCGTAGTTTTTCAAAGTATTTTCTATAATTCCCCGTATATCCATGTCTTTGACTGGGTAATATTAACATATCAAATTGCTTATCCGCTTTTATGAGTGCTTCGGCAAGTTTGAAGGTAGCAGAGGGATTTACATTTTCATCGATTCCTCCGTGTGTAATAAGTAGTTTACCTTTGAGGTTGCCTGCATTGGTAATGTTGGATTGTAGTTGATAAGCGGAGTCAACCGGCCACCCCATATACATTTCCGGCCACCAGGCTTTTTCCATTCTGTGGTCATGATCCGCAGAGCTTGCTACAGCAACCTTATAAAAATCAGGATATGCCAGCACTGCCCGTCCGGCATCATATCCCCCTGCTGAATGACCAAAAATACCCACGCGTGATGTATCAATCCAGCTATATTTTTCACCCAGCTGTTTGATAGCTAATACATGATCTTCTAAATTACCTCCCAGATTTTTGTAAGAGTAATCATGGAATTGTTTTGATCGGCCGGAAGAACCGAGACCGTCTACCACGACCACCACGAATCCTAATTCGGCATACGATTGTAAGCTGAAGGCCCGCGTAAAATTTGTGGGAAATACATGGGTATGAGGGCCTGTATAGCTCATTTCAATAACCGGATATCGCTTGGCGGCATCAAAATTTGTTGGCTTCCAAATGGCTCCGTAAATAGGTGTTTTTCCATCTCTTGCGATCACTGAAAATATTTCTGGAGGGCTCCAGTCATTTAACGCTTTTACGTCGGCAGATGCTAGCTCCTTAAGTATATTTCCCGTAGATGTACTTCTCAATGTAGCTATCGTAGGATTATTTACTGTCGATAAATTATCAACCAGGTACTTTCCATCGGGTGAAAAGCTGACGATATGATGTCGGTTTTCGTCCGTGAGAAGTTTTAAATTTTCTCCATTGAAGGAAATGCTATATAAGTGCTGGTAATAAGGATTGCGGCCATCTTCTTTACCTGAGGCAAGAAAATATATTTTTTGATGCTCTTCGTCTATTCGTTCAATCCTATTTATGTAGAAAGCACCATTGGTTATTGGTGTTTCTAATGTACTTTCTAAGTCCAGACGATAAAGTTGTCTCCATCCGCTCTTCTCTGACAGAAAAAATAGGTAGCCACTATCTTCCGCCAGTTCATAGTCAAAATTATCAATGTTGGTTTCAGAAGATTCTGAATATATTCTTTGAAGTTTTTCTGTGTCAAGGTCAAGTGTATAAATATGGAGCTTCTGATAGCCACGACTCATGCTGGTGAGAAAGATCTTATTCGGAGATTTCGACCATTCGACATCAACTGTATTAATATGTGTACTCCGCGGTAAATCCACCTTAATCTCTTGACCCGATTCAATATTGAAAAAGACAGGTTCCATGTAGACCATGGTAGTGTCACCCGGAGATCCTCGATAGTAGGATAGCAATCTGGGCCGATATAATGTATCGATGCTCCAATCGAGTAAGTACATCTTTTGTGCAGATCTCAAGTCACATATATTGGCATATATCCATTTACTATCCAGGGACCATTCCACCCGAAAATTATTTGGGCGCTCACCATTTTCCCCTTCCATAATATCTCCCCATCCGTACCATGAGGCATATTCATAACCTTTTGTTCCTTGTGTGCTAAGCTGCCTGACAATCTTGTCATCTGTAGATTTTATAAATAGATTGTAGTCTTCAGCATATGCCACCCATTTATTATCAGGAGAAGTAATCTCCTTATTATTTGTTTCTTTCTCTTGAGGTGGAGCCTTTAATGTGTGGGTCCTGGTATTCAGGAGGTAGGATGTATTTTTTACAGTGATTAATAATTCAGTGGGGCTTTTATATTCAATTCTATCAATCGGGATGTCATTGGCTTTGATATCCAAGCCTAAGGAATCGGATAGCTGTTTTGCTAGCATTTGATGGTCAAATAGATCTGATGCTTCCAGGTCGGGAAATGTTATTTTGGTATACTTTTTATTTTCAATGGATTGTTGTGTAAACCAAAATCCTGTACTATCAGGGAACCAATGGGTTTGAACATATAGGTTGAATACTTTCTTATCATTTAAATTTTCCTGCAAAAAACTAACGGCTCTCCGGTAATCATCCATGGCGATGGTGTCCTGGCCCTCCGCCAGGAAGGCCGAGGCGATGAAGAGAGCTATAAAGAATATGGATGCTTTCATTTTGGCATTTTTGATGAACTCGGTGAAATCTGGGATGGTTTTCTGTTAACGTCTAGGTACATGGGCTCCCTTAAAAGTCACAAGTATCGAGTCCTTTTGCAGTAAGATATGGAGATTCACTGATAGTATAGGACAGGGATCTACATAAGATACTCTCAACTCATGTTTACTTACAAGAACGATCTCTAGCGCGGGTCTGGCATACAAATGCTTGAATTGGGACTATGCTGATTTAGATCTTTCCATAGATAGGTTAACGTGTGATCTGATGCAACCGTTGGATTCATTCTTTTTGATGATACTCCTCGAGAATTCTTCTATTCGATCTGTATCTTCCTAGTCCAATGATATCAAATTCATCATGACCCGCTTCACAAGAGACACCTATGCTTTTTAAAGCCTGGTTTATTGCAGCGTCCACTATGGTTACCTGATGATATTTGATTTCGTTATCAATTCCGTCAAAAGATATCAAGGGACCACCAACCATTTGCCCGTTTTCCCAGATTTCAGCCATTTGAGCGCCCATACCTCCGAAGTATGCCGTTTCGATGTACGCACACCCTCCATAAGAGGATAAGTCTTTTATTATACGCCTGATGTCTCCAGTTAATTCTTCATAAGGCTTGATTAGTTTATCTGAAGAACTGCTCGTAACCGGTATTAAGTAGTAGTCTCCGAATAGAGCTATATGTGACAGGTCACCTTCGTATTTAAAACTTGTGATAATTCCACTGATATTATGTGCCATTGAGAGCTTGTTTTTTGTGATGAGCGATTGGAAGGTATCACTGATTTTTTTTAGAATTAAATGGTTGTAAAATCGGTAAGAACTCGAGTTCTCCATAAAAGCAGACTGGATTTATGCTGTCGTTTTTTGAGGGTAACCTTGATACTAATCTATACTTTATTTGTGAACATAGTATTTCACTTTTTAGTTAAGTATTGGGCATGCTGGTGCTTGAGCTTATCTATTGTGATGGCCTTGCCGCATTATCCAACAGAATTTTTCCAGATTTCTATCTGAATTCGATTTCATACTGTTCGAGTCAATTATTAAATATAAGACGTACGTTACTTAGATTCATCTACGTATATTATTATGATAAAGTTATCTAGCATCGAAACTCACTTTTGATTCCTTTTTACTCCCATTAAAGATATTAATCCGTCGGAAAGAGTTCCACGCCAATTTACATAATGGTGGCCTCCTTTAAATTCGCGATAGTCAACATCATATCCTTTCACGATGAGAATATCTCGAAATTGCCTATTCATACCAAGCATTGAAGCTCCTGCATCATATAGTCCAATATCCATATAGAATTTTATTGGCAGGACCTTGCTGTTCTTATAGGCGGTTATTAGTTTACCATCATCTTCAGGATAAGTCCAGTGGTTTTCATGTTTGGTTCCTTTTATCCAATAGGAACCAGATTGTGAAAGAACATTTCCTACAACATCTGAATGATTTAATGCGATAAAGCTAGCGGCGAATCCTCCTCGACTGGAACCTGCTAAAAGTACTTTGTCTGGTGTCGAATGGATGTGGTAATTCGATCGAATCCAGGGAATAAGTTCGGTAGAAATGAAATCTCCGAATTTTTCACTAATCAAATCTTCACTACGTTTTCCCATGGACCAGACCAAGACTGTTACAGTGGGTGGGATTTTTTTGTCTGCCAGAAGATTGTCCATGATTGTAGGTGTCGGCACTCTTGGGCTTCGCTCCAACCTTGCGCCATAAGATTCTCCGTCAAATACTATTACTAAATTATGTGGTTGCTTTGGATTGTACTGAGCCGGTGTATGTATGGTGATTTTTCTTTCTTCATTTAGAATTTTGCTTTTGATTGAAGTAGGAAAAAGTGTTCCTCGGTATACATTGGCCCTTTCAGTAATATAGATTTGCTTGGGGGCATCTGGCATTTCTACGATCCCGTCGTAAGCGTGACGGATATTTCTGGATTCAATTTCATGGTTTGGACCCGCTTTAAATAGATTGAAATAATTAAACCCAAAGCTGAATCGAGCATCCTTAGGAACTTTTTGGGTCACAAAATGAAGCTTTGTGTTTGGTAATCGTTGAAAGCGTAATCCCAAAAAATCAGGACCACCACTTAACATTACATATTCCGTGGTTTTATCGGGTATGCAGAAGTAGGTGACCAACATATTGTTATGATCGCCTTCAATAGGTTCTGCAACATATCTTTCTGGTTGGTTTGCAATAAATGTTTCAGCAGCAGTACTATCAGTCAACGAGGATTCCCATATTGCAAATAATGTTTCTGTTGGAAGCTCTTTTTGGGTAATGCGCCGGGTGTTTTCTGACAAGTTTAAAATCTTATCTACTTTCAAGGTGTATTCACCTTTTTCATTGTCTTTAGCAACTGAATGAATCGAAAACTTGTATTTACCAGATTGATTGGCTGTGATGTCAAATGATTCGACTCCAACTGTTTCTTTTTGGTTGTCCACTATTTTTAGAAGATTACCATCCGGTTGATAGATGGTAATGGCAATGTCTATCCCTTTTTGGGTGACTTTCCCGATTACTGCCATCCCATTTTCTAATTCAATCTTATAAGTATGGTTCTCTTCAGATGGTATAGTTTTGTCAACGACTAAACCAGTGATCAATTCTTTGTCTAGATCTGTTTGTGCCAAAACAGAACTACTGAGATTTAGTGCAAGTAAGATTAGGATGTCTACAGTGCTTTTATAATAATTGTTCATTAAATGGTATTTCTTCTTGATCGCTATGGAGCTTAAGAGGGCTCAAGTTATAAGAGTCGCAGCAGATTCGAGTGATTACTTGTCAATTATTACAATTTTATTTTAAATGATCAGACTTTGGACTTACTACTTCACCCGCTACAGATATACGATCTATGTCCCGGTATTACCTAATTTTTGGTTCTTGCAAGGTGACGCAGTATAATCCACCACCTTCATATTGCCATTTATGGGTAGGACGTCAATCATGACTATTTTCCTGTCGGTAAGAACTTACTCTAGGATCTTCCTGGCCTCCTCGTCTTTGTCTTTTGATCCATATTCACCATAAGCTGCCGATAGCACGAGTCCGTTGGTAATTAGAAAATTGAGGTATCCAGCGGAAGCAACACCCTTTATGGTGTCTCCAACTGATAGGGTGTGCCCTTCTGGTAAGGCCTCAATATCTATGTCGTTCTCCCCGCTATTATCTGAGGTCTGTTGATTAACAATTGTGAGTGGTGTCTCCACAGGTCTGGGACCTGGCATTTTAATAATGTTAAAAGGCTTACCATGTATATCAGTGGCATTTTTGAGGATTTCATAATTTTTTGACATTCGATCATAGTTCATTTGGTTTAAAGGATGTTCATTGATTTCATCCTCATTTACCCAGGCCAAAAGAATGGTATTCTCATCAGCAAATCGTACAAATTCATCGGTATGACCACCGGTACCGCCCACCATGTACTCATTGTCTATTAGCATCTCAAAATGTTCATCCTCAATGACACCCTGAGGGAGCCAAATCACTTTATCGATACCAAACCGACTAAACTCCATCTCCAGGTCTTCCTTCGTCCTACCCAGGTTTCTTTGCAGGGTTACTGCCTCTGATTGAATCAAAACTCCATTACCATTATACTCGAAAGAGCCACCCTCCAGAATAACATCGATCTTCCGGTTTTTTGCCTCCGTTGTTATTCCCATAAGACTATCTATTCTTGATCTCTCTGACTTCTCGACAGCACTTTTGATTGAATCATATCTACCCTCAAACCATTCTGGCCAGCGCTCATAACTCCAATCTACCTGACCATATTGATTCCATCCAAAATCCAGTACTGAAAGTTGGTTTGCGCTATCAATCGCAAATACGGCCCCAAAGTCCCGAATCCACGAATTGGCCCCCGGATAAACATGCGCTTCAAAAGATGAAGTATCCACATCCTGACTATCCAGCATTTGTAGAGATGCTTGTAATGTGGAATCACTGGGAAAAGCTACTTTTATTTTTGCGCTACCGTGCAATTGCTTAATGATCCGGGATATCACCAGGTTATTGTCATCCCTGTAGTCATCCCAACTCAACCAGACTGCTTCATGTTCTTCCCACTCTGCCGGAATTCTAAAATTCTGTTCAGAAGTAAGGTTGCATCTAATCAATGATACGACAACTAAGATGAATAAGAGAATCCGCATGATAATGGGTTTTTATGTGGTCATGGAGGGATCGGGTATAGGAGTTGTACAGTCTACTTCCGCTCGTAGATGCATATGTTTTTAATTGAACTGTTCCACAAGCGCTAAGCTTCGTACAAGATATTGCAGACTGTGATTTTCTTCAAATGATGTTTTAGGGGAACTGTTAAATGCAATGACCAACCTTTTATTTGG
>JAUILM010000316.1 GCA_030432855.1 Bacteroidia bacterium | reverse complement strand
ATTATTTTCCGGGCGATGCGGTGTACGGGTCCCCTTCCTTCAATGGAAATTAAATGAGCGTCAGGTGCCGCTAAATGATGGTACAATGTGCTAACGCCGAGAGAAGTGCCCAACTCCAGTAGCGTAGCAGGTTTAAGCCAATTGATTAATTTAAAATACATCAGACATTGCCTGGGAGTAGAAAGAGATCGGGAGGCTAATTCTCGTACTGTGATTTCATTATTTTCCTTAAGTCTACTACCGGCTCCCATGGGCTCCAGTGTGATTTTGGAATGATCCGCTAAAAGCTTTTTACGTTCGCTTTCAACTATTTGAATGTTTGCATATTGATCCTGGGAGAGAGGTTTTTTCAGGGCTAGAATCAGAGCGGAAATATAGGGAGAATGTACATCGAACTTTGTACGTGCATCCGAGTAGAAGGTCCAAATCCTTTTTATGTTTTGCAAGACATCCACATCGATGAGTATTAAACCTTTACTAAAACTGCTTTAGGAAGTAATATTACTGAAAGGCGGGCAGTTAAAGTGAAGAATTTCAGGAATATAGCTTCCCCCACCATTATTCCTCCAAACAGAAAGCAAATGAAACGATTAGTTATCATGCTGCTTGTAGCAGTGTCTATTCCTGTTGTCAGTGAAGGTCAGGCTTATTTTACAGCTGCAGGTCTGCGCATGGGAAGTGATTTTGGAGTGACAGTACAACAGCGCATTATCACACGATTCACTTTACAGGGTATTGTTTCCAGCAGTGCGGTGACCAATCAAACTACAGGCACTTTGTTAGCCCAAATGCATAAACCACTTATTTCAAAGAGATTTAACTTCTATCTGGGTGGGGGAGTGCATAATCGATGGCAGCAGACGGCCGAAGGCACCGACTTCCAGTACAGAGGATTTACTGCAATAGCGGGTGCTGAAATGACGCTGGGAAGATTTAATTTATCCTGGGATTTCAAGCCAGTATATCACCTTAATAGTTCTGAAAAAGCCTTTGAGACAGAAACAGCCATAAGCCTTCGCTATGTTTTTATTAAGAAAATAAAGACAAAGAGAAATAATGGAATTTTTAAAACCAATGACCCGGAAAAAATAAAGGCAAAAAAAGATCGTAAAAAAGCGAGACGAAAGAAAAAACGAATAAAAGCAAGAGAGAAGAAGAAAGCGAGCAGATCGAAAAATTAGGCCACTTTTCTGTCTTCAATTTTCAGGTAGTGCTCTATTTCTTTTTCAATATAATGGAGGGTCTTTCTGTCAAGACCAGAAAGCAATAAATGATGTTTCCCTTTCTTTGTCAGGACATAGAGTGAGAGTCCTGAATCACTATTCGGAGTCTTTTTTCTGTTTTTGGTTCTGGAGACATATAATTGGGCAATATCGCTAGCTGGTATTTCAATATTTCCCCTTCCAAACCAGGCGAAGGGTTTCGTGATCACTTTTAGAGAGTGACTGGTTACTTCAACGGTGCTCTCATTAAAGATCGTCCCCAACACATTCCAAAGCATAGATAATCCTGCGATTAAATGTATGCTTATAAAGAGTAGAAAATGAATTTGACCGGAGCTGATAATTGTATAAAGGAAGGGGAGGAGAGCAGCATTCCATAGAATGGTAAAGAGAAATACAAATCCAAACCCGCCTTTGGGTTGATTGGAAAAGTGGCGAAGTTTTATCTCCAGCAAAGATTGCAAACGCAAAACCTCCAAACCAGAAGGCTGCGTATCTGTAGGCAAGCCAAATGGATCCCAATAACCATCTTCTTCAAATGAAAAAACATGATTACAGTGACCACACTTAGCCATTCCCTTTTCCATGTTTACATCAGAAGCACTTAGGAAAGAATGGCAGACAGGACAATCCATCAGTGTGGGGTCCTTATCCTTAAGACCGGCCGCTTCTTTGTATTTTTCCTTTGCCTTCTTAGCCATGTCCCTTCTGATTACGTGTCACTTCACCCCGTACCCGTCGATCTATGATACCCAGATGGGTTTCAATTTCCTGTTCCAGATATAATTGAGTCTCCCGGTCGAGACCTTTGACAAGCTCTACCACCTTATTATTTTTAAGAATGGCTGACAAGGAGTAGGCCTGTACTCCTTTACTTTTCTTGTTGCTGAAGCGTTCTGTATATCGACTTACATACAACTGTGCAATGTTTTCTACCGGAATATCCTGTGCTTTATTAAAGACAGGAATAGGACTGTGGCGAATCTTGATCCCAGACTTGTCCACAGCAATCTTTGTTTTGTTAATCAACATGGCCAGAAGGTAGACCATCAGAGCCAGTCCTGTCATCAGATGCCCTCCAAAAAACAGGATAAAGAAGAAATCACCGGATAATGCAAGGAAAATAACCAATGGTATCAATAATAGATTCCAGAAGAAGGATCCGGATATGATAGTAGCTATCGATCGCTTTGGAGCTGCATGATACCAATCTACATCAATGTCAAGTGAAGAGCTTAATTTCAACACATCAATGCCTTTGGGCATCACAATTTCAGGTCGTCTTAATGGATCTTTTCGTATCTCATTTTGAAGTGAGAATTTATGACCACAGTTAGGACAGTGAGCTTCTCCAGACGACATATCTATATGATCACTATCTACAAAGTGCTTGCATTGCGGACAATCCAGTAAGACAGGTTCAGAAGTCCTGTACTTAACTTGTACATCGGGTGTACCTGAGTTATGTGCGAGAGGAGTCACCATGTCAGATTGAGCATTCCAAAATACTAAATTCTGTATTGTAGACGAATCTCAGGAGCTTATGACGCACATTCCTACGGCTGCAATGAATTGGTATATAACTGTCCCTGCTATTGTGACGCTATTTTATATGACAAAATCATCGAACATCAATAATGTTTTTCCTGTTACTTGTGTTAACTTGTGAGTCGATTACAAATCAGAAAAAAACATATATAATGAAGCTTCTACAGGCTACCTTAATTCTCATGATCAGCGTATTCATATTTGGATGTAAGAGTGATTCATCCTCTTCGAATGTCAGTGAAACAGGGGTGGTTGAGTCTGATACACCAAAAAAGTATACGATTACACCATTCACTAGATCTCAGCAATATCCTAAAGCCAGCATCGGCGATATGCAATACACGGATGGTCGATTTTCTTTCGGCGTATCCGGAGGTGATTACAAACTAGGTGAGCAAACTCCAGATGCAGATCAAAAGATGTGTGCCAACTCGGGAAGCGGTCAGCATATCCATCTGATTGTAGATGCACAACCCTATGCCGCTAAATACGAGGCTTCATTCGAACATGAGGTAGAAGATGGGGAGCATAATGTACTCGCGTTCCTATCCAGAAGTTATCACGAAAGCATAAAGACCGAAGAAGCTCGGGTAGCCAAAAGAGTTACCGTCCAGGATGGTACGATCACAAATGCAGAAGACCTGACTGATCCGATTTTATTCTACAGCCGACCCAAGGGTACTTATGTGGGTGATGACACCAAGAAAATCATGTTAGACTTCTATCCGTTGAACGTAGAAATTGGTGATGAATACAAGATCAAATTGCAGGTGAACGGAGAGGTTACCATGTTGGACAAGTGGCAGCCATATTATATCGAAGGTCTTCCTTTGGGACAAAATACGATTGGAATCGCTCTCGTGTATCCTGATGGTACGCAGGTACCGGGATCACAAACTGCGATGCTAAACCGGATTACGCTGAGAGAAGATCCACTTCCGGAAAACTAATCAAATGCCATGATGAGGTCAGCGGAGATATGAAGCTCCGTTGACATCCACAATCGTCCCGGTTGAAAATCTACTTTTGGGGTCCGCCAGAAATAATGTTGCATGTGCAACTTCCTCGGGTAGAGCTACTCTTTCCAGGGGACTTTGAGCCTTGATCGCCGCACCTTCGGGGCCCTCCAGAATGTCTCGAGTCATATCTGTCTCAACAAAACAGGGAGCAACTACGCCTACATATATATTAAGGGGTGCCAGTTTGATAGCAAGAGACTGAGAGAGCGCATTTAACCCTGCCTTACTCGCTCCGTATGCAGGTTGATCAGGCTCGCCACGGAATGCACCTCTGGACGAAATATTAACGATGTTCCCTCCTCCCTGGTTTTTCATAATCTGAGCGCATAAGTACATAAGACGTGCAGGAGCCATTAGATTGACATCTATCGTCTCCTTGAAAATCCGGTCCCAATCATCATAGCTTGTGGCACTAATCGGGTGTTTTTCATGTATCCCGGCATTATTGATCAGAATGTCAATTCGACCTATCGACTTCATGACCTGGTCAGTCAAATCCTTGCATCCCTGGTACGTGGCGATATCGCTTTTAAACACCTGGTGTCCTGCCCCTGGGAGGCTGTTGCAAGCTGTGCTGGCTGCCATGTCATTTTCTCGATAGTTTATAGCAATCATAGCTCCTTCCTCGGCAAAAGCCTGGCTGATAGCTCGGCCTATACCGCGAGACCCTCCCGTCACTAATACTACCTTATCCTGAAATCGAATACCTGTCTGTTCTTTCACCGTATATATTTCTCTAAAAGTAAAATATCTCCCAATTTATTCATCCTCCCCGGTTTTTGGTTAGAAAGTTTATTTTAGGGGCTTTTTTGAAGAAACAAACAGACCTAATGATTTACGACAAACTAGGAAAAACAGGATTGCAAGTAAGTAAGATCTGCCTTGGGACTATGACGTTTGGCGAGCAGAATACGGAGTCAGAAGCCCATGAACAATTAGATTATGCGTTGACTCAGGGAATCAATTTTATCGATACAGCCGAGTTGTACGCGGTACCACCCAGCGCCAACACGCAGGGACTAACGGAAAAGTATATTGGTACCTGGCTCAAAAAGAGAGGCAAGCGAGATGACCTGATTATTGCCAGTAAGGTTACCGGTCCACAACCAGCCTTCACCTGGATCAGGGATCAAAAGAATCTATCTTTCTCAAAAGATCAGATTAACACAGCTATTGAGTTGAATTTGAAGCGACTGCAGACCGATTACTTAGACCTTTATCAACTGCACTGGCCCGAACGTAAAACAAACTTCTTCGGCAAGTTGGGATATGCACATGACAAGAATGATACCTGGCAGGACAATTTTGAGGAAGTGCTGGGCACTTTGCAAGATCTTGTAAAAGCTGGCAAGATTCGGCACATTGGACTCAGCAATGAAACACCCTGGGCATTGCATCGATGTCTGCACCTTGCCGAGACACAAGACCTTCCACGGATAGCCAGTGTTCAAAATCCATACAGCCTGCTCAACAGAAGCTATGAAGTAGGTCTTGCTGAAATGTCCATCCGGGAAGAGGTGTCTTGTCTGCCTTACTCACCTCTTGCTTTCGGACTCCTATCCGGCAAGTATCATAAGAAGCAAGACAATCCCGACAACCGTATCAACCAGTTTAAGCAAATGTCCAGATATAATGGAAAAGCCAGCTGGGAAGCGACAGGAAGATATCTCGAAATTGCTGAGAAATATGGCCTTTCACTAGCCACCATGGCCCTGGCCTTTATCAATCAACAACCCTTCGTCACCAGTAACATCATCGGAGCGACTAACATGGATCAGCTCAAGGAGAATATCAACTCTATCAATGTATCACTCAGTGATGACTGCATCAAAGAGATTAATGCAGTACATAGTGAGATCAGCAATCCTGCACCATAGGTAGATAAACCATGGCAAAAGAAAAAGAGCCAGCTTATACTCAAGCTGGCTCTTTTATATTTATTAGATGGCAATGCTTTACTTGCCATTAAACGACACCATGATAAATACTACGATTGCCAGAACCACCAGTGAGGCAATGATGTCCCAGACATTGTAGCTAGCCCGGGTAGAAGCTTTCTGTTCATCCGAGAGCGTAGCAAAGGTCAGTCCTGCCAGTTTCTTTTCATCGGGAGCCTTATCCATCATACTGACCACGATAGCAATGAGTACAGAGGCAAGGAACATGTAGGCCGCAAATGTGAGGAAATTGACATCTCCGAACGTGTGAAAGAAAGAGCCCGGCGTAAGACTGTCTTTTAGTAATTCAAAGATGATCCTAAATGTAGCCACTACAAGTCCGGTAATGAGCGTGAACATGGCTCCCTTAGCCGTGATGCGCTTGCTAAATATACCCAGTAGGAATACCGCCGTAATCGGAGGAGCAATGTAAGACTGCACGGACTGCAGGTACTCGTACAAGACGCCACTGATATTTTGCATCACCGGTATCCATAGTATGCCGAGCACTACCACGATTCCCGTGGCATATCTACCTACCTGTACCAGTTTCTTCTCGGCTGTTTCAGGATACAATTTCTTATATATGTCCACAGTAAATAATGTGGAGCAAGAGTTGAATACCGAGGCCAAAGAGCTCATTAGAGCCGCTAAGAGACCTGCCGCTACCAATCCTCGGAGACCCGCAGGTAGCAGATTACTCATCAACACAGGGAATGCCTGATCGGGAGTATCCCATTCGATCACACCCTGATTCTTTAAGGCCAGGGCTACTACACCGGGTATGAGGAACAGGAATACGGGAAATAATTTGAGAAATCCACCGAATATCGTACCTCGTCGTCCCACCTCAAGGTTCTTTGCGGTCAGGGCACGTTGCACTATGTATTGATCCGTACACCAGTACCAGATACCAACAATTGTACTTGTAAACACCAAACTGGGCCAGGGAAAATCAGGATCAGAGGCAGGCCTCCACATATTGAAGTACTCGGGGCCCACTGATTGCTTCAGTTCTGACCAACCACCCACGGCTTGCAGACCCAGCACTGTGAGTGCTCCTGCACCTATGATTAGGATCACGGCCTGGATGGCTTCAGTGTATACCACAGCACGCATCCCCCCCAATACCGTATAGA
>JAUILM010000315.1 GCA_030432855.1 Bacteroidia bacterium | reverse complement strand
GGTGTATGCAAGAGGAGGTAGAAATCATTTTCGAAAGTAATACCAAAACCGAGGACCTCGGTGTAAAACTCTCTCGTTTCGTCGATCTTATCTGTAATAATTCCCGCATTTAATTTCATGTGTTCCAGATTTGATTGTCCAATAGTATGAGTACTTGTCAGACATAAGATTAAAAAGATAAAAACTCTCATAACTACTAATTTTTACCTCAAATCTATCCTGATGTGCCAAACCAAAATTGTAAAATTCGGACAATATCTACTGAAGGGCCTCCCGGGGTGTCACACCATAAAAGCGCTTAAAATCCTTAATGAAGTGGGCCTGATCAAAATAACCGGCATCCAGGTAAATCTTCTGCTTTCGAAGACTTTGTCGGGAAGGTTTCGCATTGAGAATATATTGAAACCTCACCACGGAGCTAAATCCCTTAGGAGTAGTACCTACATAGAAATTAAAAAGTCTGCGCAGCTGTCTGGGGCTAATACCCGTGTTGAGGTCAACCTCAATATCCAGATTCCCTTTCCTTCTAAAGATCACATCCAGTGATTCAAAAAAGCGGGCATCATAGTTTATTTGCTTTTCATCCAAACACTTCAAGAATAACTCTGCCAGTCTGCCCGTAATCACGGGGAAACTTAGCGCTGAATCCATCTCTGAAATCCACCGGAAGACTTGGGGTAGAATATGTACAAGAGGTTGAGATCTATTGCTGAGTTCCTTTGCCGGGATGTCAAAAAGGAGTGTAAAAGCCGATGGAAGAAATCGTATGCCTATATAGTCAAAATCATGACCGATACTAAACTGGGTAAATTTTCGACAGAAACCCATCACAAAATTATCAGCAGGATTTCTGTGATCAAAGAAAATATCGATACAGCCATCAGATACTACCCGGTAAGTAAAAGAAGTATCTAACGGCGCAGGAGTATGCAATTGCCAAAAACAAAACACGTAATTCCTTAATTGAACGGGAGGTTCGATTTCCAGATATTGTATTCCTTCTGTGTTAGAATGTACTGTCGGCTGGATGGGTCTGAAGTAATCCCTTATCTTTTGAAATGCTTCCAAACAGAAAGTTTTTATACCGTGAGTTTGATCTAAATGAATGGAGAACTATTTAATTCTTTCCTGAATTTTTCCATTTTTCACGACTCTGTCAATCGTGAGCGTATTGCTGATTGAGGCGAGGGGATTTTCATTCAACACTATTAAATCTGCTATCTTACCCACTTCAATTGACCCCAGCTTATCATCTACCTTCATCATTTTGGCGGCATTTAATGTACCGAGTTTGATAATGAGCAGCGGATCCATACCACCCAACTCCATGAGTTGCATCTCTTCATGCAGCGCGTAACCTGGAAAAATAAATGTATTTCCCGTATCGGTTCCCAATACCATATTCACTCCATGGTTAAGGAGTTGCTGTATGTCCTCCACCTGAAATGCGATCGTGTTTTTCAATTGAATTGTGTCAAGTTTCAAATACTCCTTCATGAATTGGACATAATCATTGGCGCGAAATTGATAGCCCTCAGAATTCATATCCTCAAAGTCAGTTTCACTATACACTTCGCGTAGAGCGGGTACCTCTATCCACTCCGGATAAAGAGGGTATTGAAAGCTCTTGTCCAGCATGAGTGTGGTGACCCAATCAATGCTATCATTATAAATTTCCTGTAACAGAGAATCGCTGACATAGTCCAGATCCACGCCTGTAAAATGCACTAGATTCTGGATATCAGCCTCAACTGCCATTGCCAATTCTTCATTGTCACTTACATGAGCAAACACTTCCAGGCCATGCTGCTCAGCCTCCTTCTGTACCTTATTAATAAACTGCTGGGGCATCCGACTTACAATGGGTGGATGCGGGCCGTCTTCTATAGTCAGTTTAATACCCAGAATAGGTTCAGAGGAAACTTCCCTTACCAGTGCTTCTATTTGGAGTGTGTCTCTCAAATAAAAGACCGTTTCACCCTCTACCCAATTAGGAGATGCATAGGTCTTGACTGGATGTCGGCCCTCCATCGTAAAATGCTGACTGGTATGGAACACTCTGGGTGCTGGAAGAGAATCCTGATTACCCAGGTCTCGCATCGCTTTATAATAATCATTCGTACAACTACCACCTCCTGTCACAAAAATTGATGTAACACCATAGTGTATAAACTTTGGAAAATCCTCCTCATAAGAAGTGTGCACATGACAATCAAATAGTCCAGGCATCACGTATTTAGTCGACCCGTCGATTACATTTTCACCCCCGTTGACTTCCTGTCGATCGATTTTTTTGATGATGCCATCTTTAATATAAATATTGACGTTCGTTGGCATTTCTTTACCCGTACCATCAATTAGATTAGTATGAGCAATGATTAAATCGAATTGTCGGTTTTCAGAATCATTACACGCCACCAGGACAGAAAGGATCAGGAAAAGTGTATATTTCTTAGACATGGTGGATAAAGTTTGCACGGAAGGTTTGGAGAGGTTACTCACGCCCTACTTCGGTTCGAGGCTCATGACATAATCATAACTTTCATTTAAGTATTCCGCCAAACGATCCAAATCCTTCAACATCTCATCAGGGATGAGTACATACCCATGCATAATTGAATTGTAGGATTTAAAAAGTGTTGTATCGAATTCCTCGAGATATTTTTTTTGCACTTCTTTAGAAAAACGGATACCAATTTCTCCGGCTTTGTTCAAGAGAGAAAACATATATCCATTAGCCGAGGTATAAGGCATGGTCTTTCCCTTTCTTTCGAAGCGGGGGCATTTAGCAACCAGAGCATCGTAGAGCTTCAGTTTTTCTTTGTACATAGGTGGCTTATTAGAGATCTTAAGTTAGCACATCTTTTGCAAGAATTCTAACTCATGCAATCACATCAACCACACCCTTTTTATTCATCATCACGCCCCTTTCGGCTAATCATATCGTTCAGATAATCCTCAATTTCCTGGTTGTATCCTTTTTTCTGCAGTGCGAAATGATGCTGCTTTTTTGGATCCTTTTCCCGAATCCATCGGCAGCCTCGGTCAGGATCCAAATCAAGATAGCCATTGGTGAAGACATCAAAATACTTTCCCGGTCCTTCAACTGCGAAATACACACCCATAAGATCCCAGGAAGGTCTCTGATCAGCCAGTGTCTTCTCTTCCACATTCCATAGCCAATCACGATAGGCGGTTCTTACAATATTGCCAGGTGGTGTATCAATCAATGATTTTGAAGTTTTAATATCTCTTCCTGCATCTATAAAAAAGGTAGGCATGGGAAAATGATCCACCAGATAGTCCGTATACGTCACCGTGCCATTGAAGAAAAAATTCCATTCCTTGGCATATCTGCCTTCCTCATTGTATGCCCCCAGGCCACCGAGAGCAACCCAACTGCTGATTTTCTTTTTTACCAGTTCTGTTCCTGATAGTTCAGAAATTTCATCCGGCGGCGAAACCAGTAAATCATAGAGTGCCTTTGTATGTCCAATCGTGATGTATACGATACTTCCGTCCTCTTCTTCGGAAAGCAATTTTCGCAGAAAGGCGGTTTGTTCCGGTACCTCAAGATTGTGTATGTATTTATTTTTGAATGCCACTGTATCACGGGATAGTTTCTCCGCCTGCATTTTGTCCCTTGGATCTCCCACCAGCGTATCATGAGCCGCGCCAATAGGGATATCGGCTCGGCCATAGTAGTGATTTATAGCATCGATGATTCCCACACCATAAGGTACTACTCCCGAACTATACACAATTCCGGCTATAGATACCTTACCTTCATCAGCATATTGATGTAACAGGGCCATAGCTCCTACATCGTCGCAATCCGAGCCCATATCCGTGTCCAGGATCACCCGCACTGGATCATCCGACTGCTGAGCAATTAGGCTTTGTACCCAAAAACAATTCAAAAGTATTATCGCAATATGTACTGGACGCATCATTTCTAAAAATTCTATAGATAAGGTTTTTCAAAATCTATCGGTGCAAAGGTTTTTGTAAAATTACTGCCCAAACTGCTCTTCCATTAATTGCCTGATTTTTTGGTTGGCCGCAGTAATTAAATCCACATTTTTTTCATCCGGATTTTCATACTCATCCAGTAGTCCATACCGCCTCGCTTTATTTCTCTGATAGGCACCACAAAGATGAAATCCAATACACCCTGGGTTCTCAAATAATTGTAAAAGTATTTCTGTGTACCATTCACCATTATTGCGGGTGAATTCTCCGGGTTCTGTCTGCCACTTCATCTTAGCAGCATCCGCCAGCAGGACCGGCTTACCTGTCTTATTATACCAGTCTCCAAGATGTGTAACAGGATCTCGAAAATCCTGAAATGAAAGAATATCTACATAGGGCAAGGCTGCCTGAACTACCTCTTCTGCAATGGGTGCGTTTGCCTCGTATCGATCGCCAAAAATTAAATGGTTGGGATCGTACCGCTTTATCGCATCGTGGGTTGTCCTGTAATACTGAGTTGCCAGTCTACTGAGTTCTTTTCTTCCACTTTCAGATTGCAGCTGTTCCGGATCGAAGATAGGACCCCGCCACTCATTTAAAGGACGCTTATGAATCCAGGTCGGGCAATCACTGTAGAAATATCCAATGAGGTTAGGGTCTTCACTCAACTCGGCACAATGGGATCGGGCCACGTAGTCACACCATTCTACCCATCCAGGGCTAAAAAAGTCAAAATGACGCGTATGTTGCTCCCACTGATGCGATTCAGTAAAAGGAAGCATATGGCAGTAGGGCATGTCCAGGGCCTGGTATTCATCAACAGTAAAAGACCTGGAGTGGCGCCAATTTCGCACCGTCACTTCCTGCTCCCATCCCACTGTATTAAAACCCCATTTATTCAGATTTGTCCTTACCGACTTTTTTAACCATTTAATAGTGCTCCCATCATACTTTTGCTTCCAGATGTGAATGTTTTCCGGATAGCGAAGACTCGCCGGATCAATATGATTGATACCAATACTAAAAAACGGTTCTCCCTGAGGAGTGAGTAACCACCATCGACTATCCTTCTCCAATACCCTAAAAAATCCTGTATCGCCAGCATTAAACTCAGAATAAAACTGAGGAAAGATTCGCAAATTCAGCAATGTTCCACCTGATAGCAGGGCAGAATACAGGAAAGATCTTCGGTCCATTATTTTATTTTCAAGCTCTCAATTAAGTGTATAACAAATATAACCTTTAGCTTCCGTTACTCTGTTTGATACCATGCTGTCTATTCTTCACGAGCCTACCGTAAATGCTCCAACAGCCTGTTTTCAAAATCTAAAAACAAATTCTCTACATCTCAACAATAAGGAAGATCTTTGAATTATTCTTACTTTACATATCTCTTTTAACTCCTGATATTATGACTATGAAGAACTATTCGCACACCAAAAAATTTATGTACAGTGGTCAAGTAAGAGTATTTCGATCGAAGTCACATTCTACCCGGTTGATCCTCATTTTTATAGCTTTTTGTTTTTCGATGTGTCAACCTGAGAAGGATATCACCTTTCCGGCGGATGTGGGCGTACGTCCTGAAAGCATTACCAGGGGCTGGAATGGCAATTATTATGTGACGGTAATGAATGCTAAAGAGGCTGGAGATGGTGGAGTGACCGAAATATCTCCTGACGGTGTAAAAACATTTTTCGAAGGTAGCGATGAACCTAAGGGAATCGTGTTTTTGAATGATCACCTGTACTTTTCAGATGTGACTCGCGTCTGGAAAGTAGATAAGGAAGGTGTCGGAGAAGTGTTTGTAGATAAGAGTGATTTCCCCCAAGACATACTATACCTTAACGATGTCAGCGTCGATGCGGATGGCACCGGTATATATATAGCTGATATGGGAGCGACCTCCTATATGCGTGACGCAAACAATGAACTATGGCCTCTTGACAGCGAGGAAGCCAAATTGGTCCCAGCCCTGGGTCGAATTTATCATGTAGATCTTTCAGGCAATGTGACTATCGCTCAGGACACATCCAGACTTATGCTCTGCCCCAACGGAGTAGGTATGGATAATAACGGAAACTTCATGGTCGGGGCATTTTTCCTCGGAAATTTTCTTGTACATAAGAATGGTGAACTGACTCCGCTGAAGGGACAATTCAGAGGTGCAGATGCAGTCGAGCAGGATAGTGAAGGGAATTACTATATCAGTAGCTGGGCAGCAGGTACAGCCTGGAAAATAGATGGTACAACGGAAGAGTCTACGGTGCTCATTGACGGTTTAAAATCTGCTGCAGATTTTTATTTGGAAGAAGATAAAGGGCGGTTATTATTGCCGGACATGCTGGAGGGGAGGATCTATTCTGTGGATATAAAGTAGCAGAGATATCTAAAATAAATAGCAATAGCCAAAAGGAGACCGCCCTTGGCTTGGAGAATTAAGGCTTTTCTTTTAATCTATTTGTGGAGTCTCTGACTATCACTTCAGTACTTAAAATGACGGAAAGGGATGACCGGTCCTCGGATGGTTTATTCAAGATACCCAGGACCTGCTCCACCGCTCTTTCACCCATTTCGATGGCCGGATGTACCACCGAAGATAATTCTGGCTCGATGATTTCACAGACGGGATCGTTATTAAAACCCATGATGGCGAGTTCCTGGGGAATTTTGATGCCCTTCTTTTTGGCATATCTAATGGCACTGACTCCTGCGGTATCATTTGCACAAAAGATACCATCTGGCGGATTATCCATATTTAATACTTTATCAGTCATTCTCAACCCTTCATCCATGCTCAGGTTATTGGCTTCGAATACAATTGATTCATCGATTTCATGGCCATATTGAGAAAGAGCTGCCAGGTAGCCTGAGCGTCGGTCCTCATATATAAAC
>JAUILM010000314.1 GCA_030432855.1 Bacteroidia bacterium | reverse complement strand
GGAGCGTCTCATAAAATGTAAATGATCGGGATAGCTTTGGTTATATCGCAGGGCTGCACCAGGCTGTGTAGTCCTGTGTTCTTTGTAAGAAGGGTCATTGATGCCAAAGTTGACCGGTAATTCGGCCATTAGACAGTGTTTTTTTACAACATATTATGAAAAATCATCATTTGGCAAGCTTTTTGCTTTTGTAAAAATGTCATTTACAAGGTTTTATGCATGCTAGCTTAATTATATGTTGTAATACCCTTGAAATGATTGCAAAAGTGTCAGTATTTCATTTACTTTACACATGCAAATAAATCATAATTTGTAATTACTTAATAAACAATAGGTTTTATGGCTAAGATCTTGATAGTTGACGACGAGGCTTCGATACGACGAACGTTAAGAGATATCCTGGAATATGAGAAATATCAGGTAGAGGAGTGTAAAGATGGTATGGAGTGCCTTGTCAAACTAAAGAAGGAAAAGTACGATGT
The DNA here is from genome assembly GCA_030432855.1 of Bacteroidia bacterium. GTDB lineage: Bacteria > Bacteroidota > Bacteroidia > Chitinophagales > Saprospiraceae > JABDMH01. Next base: position 6,385 of record JAUILM010000314.1, on the reverse strand, counting down.
TGTGATTATGGACATTAAGATGCCGAAAATGGACGGTATCGAAGCCCTTGAGCGAATCCAGATGATAGCAGGTGACACACCTGTCATTATGATTAGTGGGCATGCCAATATCGATTCTGCTGTTGATGCGGTGAAGAAGGGTGCTTTTGACTTTATCTCAAAGCCCCCCGATCTCAACAGAATGTTGATCACCATCAGAAATGCCATGGACAAGTCTTCATTGGTCACTGAAAAGAAAGTACTGCAGCGTCGAATGGCGAAGTCAAAAACGCAGGAAATCATCGGTGAGTCAGAGCCTATTCAGGTTATTAAGCAAACTATCGATCGTGTAGCGCCCACAGAAGCTCGTGTGTTAATTACCGGGAGAAATGGTACAGGAAAGGAATTGGTGGCAAGATGGATTCATGAGAAGAGCAATCGATCCGAAAATCCGATCATTGAAGTAAACTGTGCGGCGATTCCCTCAGAATTGATCGAAAGTGAATTATTTGGTCATGAGAAAGGAGCATTTACCTCAGCCGTAAAACAAAGAATAGGAAAGTTTGAACAAGCTAATGGTGGAACACTATTTCTTGATGAGATTGGTGATATGAGCCTGTCAGCGCAAGCAAAGGTTTTGCGCGCTCTACAGGAAAATCGGATCACACGAGTAGGAGGAGAGAAGTCTATCGCAGTAAATGTGCGCGTAATTGCGGCTACCAACAAAGATCTCCGTAAGGAAATCAGGGCGGGTAAATTCAGGGAAGATCTTTACCATAGATTAGCCGTAATCATCATACAGGTGCCAACGCTCAACGAGAGAAAAGAAGATATTCCATTATTGGTGGATCATTTTAATGGACATATCTGTCAGGAATATGGTATAGGTAAGAAGAAATTTCATAAGGACGCATTAAAGACATTGCAGGAAGTAGATTGGAGCGGAAATATTCGTGAATTGCGTAATGTCGTCGAGCGACTTATCATTTTAAGTAGTGATACTGTAGCGAAGGCAGATGTATTAAATTATGTAGTACCTAGTAGCCGAAATAAAGGCAACATACCGTTTCCCAATATTTTTGAAAAATTTGAGAATGCCGATGAACTTAATGACTTCATTAATGAGGCATACTTGAAGTATAAATCAGAAGCACGGGTCTGATAACTATTCCGGTAGCATCGAAAAAGTTCAGCTCCAGGATATAAGATTATTTATCCCGATCATTCATAGAAGAATGTACTTCCCGATCAAAAAGGAGGTCGTTCTTCTTTTTTTTTAAACCAAATTATGTTTTAAGTCTTCATAATAAAGGTTAAAGCAAGAATAATGTCAGCAAAACATACACAAAAGCAGTGGACTCGAATAAAAGGTGAAAATTCTTGGACCATGTTTAAAGTGATTGCCGAACTCGTGGAGGGGTTCGAAAGATTGAATGAGATCGGTCCGTGTATCAGTATTTTTGGATCAGCCCGGACAAAGCCTAACCAGAAATACTATCAGATTGCTGTAGAACTGGCAAAGCGTTTATCGGATCTTGGGTTTGGTATTATTACAGGTGGTGGACCGGGTATCATGGAGGCAGCTAATAAAGGAGCCTCAGAAGCAGGAGGTGTTTCGGTAGGGGTAAATATTGACTTACCTATGGAGCAGGGTCACAATCCGTTCATTGATACAGATAAGATTTTAAATCATCGGTATTTTTTTGTGAGAAAGGTGATGTTTGTGAAGTATGCTCAGGCTTTTGTCGTGATGCCGGGTGGTTTTGGGACATTGGATGAACTATTTGAAACACTTACCTTGATTCAAACCAATAAAATAATTAAAGTTCCAATTGTCCTTTTCGGTACCGATTTCTGGGGCGGACTCTATCAATGGATCGAGCATGTTATGCTGGGAGAGCATAATAATATTAGCCCCAAGGATCTAAACTTGTTTCTGATGACCGATGATATTGATGAGGCCGTCAAGCATGTCACTAAGTTTTATGATGAAACCAAGCATGGACTGGAGCCTAATTACCGCCTCTAGAGCATAGCAAACCGAGTCGATCCAAGTTTACAGTGTCTAGTTTATAAAAATCCAGCTGAGACCAATACGCAGTGTGAGGTCGTTCTGCGGATATCGACTGGTTTGAAAATATACATCGTCACGTAGAGGAGCTAAAATGTTTTCCAGGATTACAAATGCCCTGAAATATCGTACGCGCAGAGAGGTGTGGAAATCTACCGACGGATACAGGGGAATGTCAAATTTATCATCCAATCTAAACTGACCGATCACAGGAGAATACGTCACACCTTCATAAGTCTCATTGATGCGAAGTTCAAAACCCGTTTTTAGGTTTAATACTTTCTTGAAAAGGGGACCAAAGAAATACAAACTGTGATGTGTGTACCAGCGGGGTACCCGGAATACCTGATTGTTACCAGTTGCCTGTAATACGATCTTATTTTCATTGTAAAACTTACCCACCCTAAATTGTTTATAGACTTTCAAATACGAGAGAGTGGCAACCGAAGATTCCTGAGTAGGGGTCGTATTTTCTGTGAAGTAGATCATATTGCTTCCCAGAATTTGTCCACCAGTCACATAAAAATGGTACTGATCAAGAGAGTAAGTAGCCTTTAGGTGATTGGTAAAGATGCTTTTAAAGTCATTATCCCAGATGCTGGTCTGACTTAACCATACTCCATTTTCTATGAGTGAAGGTGGACGTTGGTTTATACTAATACTTCCCTGAAGTTTACCAGCTTTTTTTAAGTCGAGATTTAGATGACCATTTACCAGGTAGCTGGCGTTATCTTTATTAATGTTTATTTCTGCCCGGGTATCAAAACCCAGTCTGTCGCCTACTGTCCAACGCAATCTCCCATGGGCAATCCACTCCGTAAGTTTCTCCTGAAGGGGTTCCTGATTGATGCGGTTAATTCGGTTGCGGAGGCCGAGTGTGATATTTTTCGAACCGTTCGCTTGATTGAAATTCAGATTAAAATCATTGACGATTCTACGATTTTCCACGAAATGTCGAATTCCTCTATAGTCGGTCAGAAGCTCACCATAGTAAGAGGTGTCAAGAGGGGATGACTGATCCGCAAATTTGTAGCTTCTGTTTTCAGCACGAAACCGATATTCTGCCTTGATGCCTTCTCCAGTGGCCGCACTGTCTTTTCCAGCTAACTTATATTGAGCGACCAGTTGATATATTTTCTCCTGATCCCTAATGTCAGCACCCTCAAGATTAATGGGTATTGCGGTGCGTTGATCATAAAATTCGACATTGAATAAAGTATCGGTGGTTATTCCACCATTAGAATTCTGATCATAGATGTTGCTAAAATGCGTACCGGTTATATTGAGCTTACCATTCTCACTTTCATATTTCAATCCAATCCCCAGATTAGTGTTCCTACCAACCTGCCGGTTGTATAGACCAAGGTTATTATATCGATTGTAGTCAATAGATAGTTGAATGCCATCCCTGAAATTTCGTGCAAATCTGGCCTTGAAAACCCCGTCTTCCTGAGTTTGTCCCTGAGTATAAGATACTGTAGTGAGGGCTTTTCTAAGTTTATAAAATCGAAAGGAGTGATTATCAATCCGGTAGGGATCAAATTGATGAAGACCTAGCTGAAATCCCGTGGTCTCATAAAGTGCAGGTATCACGGGTCTGGTGGGTGATCCCGGTAAGCCCAAATTAAAGTAGTCATCTTTAATGATGGCTGTGGGCTTATACTCGTGGAAATACTGAACAAATGTGTCCTGAAAGACTTCAAGCTTTTCGGGAATATCCAGATAATAGTATTGAACATCTAGTGTATCATCTACTACATTGTCTTCTCCAAATTCAGGTGAATCGGGATTTACATTATTTCGGTCCGGGGCAGAGAACCCACCACTGCGTTGCGCATGTACCTGTATCGTAATGGCGATGCCTATCAAAGACATCAACCATCGTATTTTAATACATTTTTTCATGCACATTTTTAAGATATGATCCTGCTTTTGAAAGCAAATACTGACAGTCTCTACAAGCAGTTTGCCTAAGGTGCTTTTATGTACGGATAACGTATCATTCCACCTCTTTCGTTAGAAATTTGGATATTTAAGATTCCAATAATGCTGGATTCATACCCATAGATGAGAAACCTCCATCATGGTAGAGGTTTTGCATCGTAACCATTCGTGTGAGATCTGAAAACATGGCAACGCAAAAGTCTGCACACTGATCTGCAGATGCATTTCCAAGTGGTGACATTTTCTCGGCATACTCAAAAAACTCGGAAAATCCCTTGATCCCTGAGCCTGCCTTTGTTATGGTAGGGCTTTGAGATATGGTGTTGACTCGTACATGCTTGTGCGTTCCAAAATGATATCCAAAGCTTCGGGCAAATGATTCCAATAATGACTTAGCATCCGCCATTTCACCATAGTCAGGAAAAACCCGCTGTGCAGCTATATAGGTGAGTGCTAGTATTGATCCCCAATCTGCCAGGGCCTCCTTTTGAAAAGCTACCTGCATCATTCGATGAAATGAAATAGCTGAAATGTCGAGCGTTTTTTGCATCCAATCATGGTTACTATCGGTGTACGCCTTCTTCTTTCGCACATTTACCGACATCCCAATACTGTGAAGTACAAAATCAATTTTACCTCCCAGAGCACTCATGCTTTCATCGAAGAGGTTTTCCAAATCTTCATTACTTGTAGCATCGGCTGCTATCACAGGAGCATTCAACTTCTCTCCCAGGGTTTGTATAACACCCATTCGCAGCGCTACGGGAGCATTAGTGAGTGTGATTTGAGCTCCGTGCTCTACACATCGTTCCGCTACTTTCCAGGCGATGGATTGATCATCCAAAGCGCCGAAAATGATACCTTTTTTACCTTCCAATAGATTTGCAGTCATCGTAATAAAGTATTGAGTTAACTATTTGTACTTCGCAATCTGGTATTGTACATATCGGCCTCAAAGATAATTAACCTGTGCAATGGGAGTGATTCAAATACCCATTAGTTCTTTAGCACTGGTGATGGCCGCCTCACTGGGTGGGGAAGAGCTCAGCATGGTTGCAATTTCGACCATTCTGTCTTCTTCCTCGAGTTTTTTGACCTTTGCCTTGGTACTGTCACCATCGATCGTTTTATAGACGGTAAAATGCGATTCGGCCTTTGCCGCTACTTGAGGAGAATGGGTAATAGATATGATTTGATGTTCCCCGGCAAGTTTACCCAACATGTTTCCCATTTGCAGTGCTACATCACCTGAAACACCGCTGTCTATCTCATCAAAGATTAATGTGGGCATATGCATGGTCTTGGCCACAAGTGATTTCGTAATAAGCGATAGCCTCGAAATCTCACCCCCGGAGGCAACGGACTTGATAGAAGAAAATGTACTCCCTTTGTTGGGTGCAAATAAAAACTCGATTTGATCCATCCCGTTGGCGAGGAGGGTTTCTGCCTTATTAAAGGAAATTTTGAAAGTAGCATGCTCCATTTTGAGCTTTTTAAGCAAGCTATTGACATCTTTCTCAAAGGCAGGCAAGGCTTTCTTGCGACGCTTGCTAAGATTTTCGGCGAGCTGTTTTAGGGTCTCACTTGTATTTTTGATCTCCTTTTCAGTCACAGCTATTGCCTCCTCCAGGTGATCATAATCCTGCACCTGTTTGCTCATTTCCTCCTGAAGTGCAACTAAAGCAGCAATATCATCCACCTGGTGCTTGTATAGGAGTTGATTGATTTTGTCCATGCGGGTCTTCATCACTGCTACTCTACCGGGATCATACTCAGTGTCTTCTGCCATAGATGAAGCTTCACGAGCTATGTCTTCCAACTCTACAATAGAAGACTCCAATCGCTCATAGATAGCTTTTACTCCTTCATGATAGTCTACTAAAGGTGCAAGATGCTGGCATAGTGACTGAAGAATTGACTCCACCGACTGATCATTAGATTCGATAGCAGAAGATACTTCACTTAGGGTTGTCACGATTTCTTCACTGTGCTCCAGAAAGCTGAGTTCCTGTTCGAGTTTCTGATCTTCGTCGATCTGAATATCTATTTCACTGAATTCATTCAGCTGAAACTCAAGGTAGTCTCGTTGTTTGAGAGATTCCTGCAGTTGCGTGACGAGGGATTCTCTCTCTGTTTTCAGTTTTCTGTAGGCTTTGAACTGAGCTTGATACTCTTGAATGAATTTTCCATTTTCGGCCAGTGCATCGATCATCTGAAGTTGATGGTTGGGATCGTTAATCCCTAGATTGTCAAATTGCTGGTGTAGGTCTACCAAATGAGAAGCCAGCGATTGAAGCTGCTTCAGACTCGCTGGTGTGTCGTTAATAAATGCTCTCGATTTGCCGGAAGGCAAGATTTCTCTCCTGATGATTACTTGCTGGTCGTAGTCCA
>JAUILM010000313.1 GCA_030432855.1 Bacteroidia bacterium | reverse complement strand
AGAGCGAGGAACACTTGATATTTCACTCCACAATGGAGGAGTTACTGTCGAGGGATATCAGGGAAATGAAGTGAAGGTAATCGTAACGACACTCACTGATGATGGTCCTGAGGAAACCGGAAGGGATGGACTTAGGCGGGTACGCAAAACGGCATCTGACCTGGAAATTCGTGAGCATGGGAATGTTGTGGATATTTCGGGCGGACATAGCCAGCAGATAAATCTGAAAGTGCAGGTTCCTGTCAATTTTAATTTGTCCATTGGTACGCATCATAATGGTACCGTGGTAGTGTCTGGAGTGAAAGGAAGTCACGAGATCAATGCCCATCATGGTGGCATTACTGCGACTCAAATCGGAGGTAGCCTCATTGCCGATACACACCATGGCGGCATAAAGGTGACATTCACTGAGGTAGATGCAGGTTCGCCGATGGCGTTCAGTACCTATCATGGTGATGTCGATATTACACTACCCGCCAGCACTGGATTTAATGCTAAAGTAAAAAGTACCAAGGGTGATATTTATACAGACTTTGATGTCGATCTTACCGTCCAGGCTGCAGAGGAAAAAACCAGGGACGATGGCACTCGAGCTATCAAGCTCAGCGGTTGGATGGTCGGTTCAGTAGGGAGTGGGGGAGAAGAATATATGTTCACGACCTATCATGGAGATATCCTAATGAGAAAATCATAGTATATTGTAAGTCTGCGGAGGCTGCAAAAGATACAAATGGCTGGTCATTTTAGTGAGCAGTAGATTAGCTTGACGTACCTATAGCCTCCGCATTCTTGCTCCCTCACCTAATCTAAATACGCCTGGTTTTCCAGGAAACGATGCTGCCTCTTCTCTGGATCACCTTCTTGCTTATCCAGCCTTCAGCACACTCACCACTATCAGTTCTCATGTAAGTATTGTACCAGCTGGGTTCTACAGTAAAAAAATTGACTACGACTTCGTATTTCCATTTCTATACTGTCAAAGGGACTTAAATGGATCTGATGATGGATTTCTTTAGTGGGTACATTGGAGGCAGAAACTTACTGTTTCAAAAAAGGTAATACAAGGTAAACCCCAATTATTTTACACATAAAGAGACATAAAAAAGCCTGGCAGTGATTTTCACTACCAGGCACCGTTTAGAAAGGCTTATCCTAAAAGAGTTTTTCCTAGGAGCACTTTTCTAACCGGTAAATAGGACGCACAGACTTCGTTGAATTCGTGCAACAAAGTCTGCACGCGCTGAGTGGGTGAATGGACATTTTAAATCCGTATCTTTTTAATTAATAATAAATTTTGTTGTGTTAGTTCAGGTTTACTTTATCGATGGTCTCTACATGACTTAATCGTTAGGTGTTGATTTACGTACAGATACGATAAAGTAATGCTGTAGAATTGTTGTTTGGCAATAGATCCATCGGGGCGAATGCCTAGTTCGTTCATCCCATACTGTGCGTGAAATTCGATATCGAAATTCCAGACATGTATTCCTGCCAGAAGATCCAGACCAAAATCATATTTAGTGAGTTCGCTGGCATCTTTCCAATAATTCTCTTGTGGTATGGGGCCACTAATTTCCTGATTGATCATAAAAGAACCATACCCTCCACCACCGACATAGCCGTGGAAGAAGTCACCTCCCGCCTTAAAAATGAAGGGATTTAAGGCAAACTTTATTTGTTGAAGATCAATCGTGGTGGGCTGCCATGCACCTTCCATTTCCACCCATTCGTTAGCACCCATTTGTGCGTAGCCCAGCATCACATTTCCTCGCATCCATTTGGTACGATATACTTCACTTTTCACACCGGCTTCAAAACCTTTTAAGTATGGAATTTTTGTTTCAGGCTGACCAAGATCAATTGGCTGTTCCAATTGTGAAAGAGTAAGCCCTCCATAAAATCCAAACCCACCGGCCTGCTGAGAAAACTGAATTTGTGCTTCTGCGGAATTTCCGAAAAATAGAAATGTGCCTAATAAGACCGTCAAGAACGGTAGGCGATACTTATTACTTCTCATGGTAGTCGTAAACGCTTAATAATAAATCTGCGAGGGGATCTCTCTGGCTGTTTTTGAATGGTGACGGAAGTAGAGTAGGGGTACATCCGACGTTCAATCATGTTACACAAACCATACCAAGATAGGTCAGACCTTGTAGTTGATCAATTATTTTTTGAAATGTACATTCACAGTATGAATTATTTCATCATATGAAGGACCGATATTTTGTCCATCTGGCTTTCCAGGGTACCAGGTACAGTGGTTGGCAGCGTCAGGAGAACGGTATAGGCGTTCAGGAGATTGTAGAAGATGCAATCCTGAAGGTATGGAAAGCACCAGCAACATTGCATGCATGTGGCCGGACAGATGCAGGTGTACATGCTGACCACTTTTATTGCCATCTCGATACCGATGTGGCACCACCCCCTGAGCTTGTATTTCGCCTCAATCAATTTCTACCCGGTGATATCTCGATTTATACGGTGATAAAAATGCACCCTACAGCAAATGCACAACATGATGTCCTATACCGAACCTACAGATATCAGATCCACCGACTGAAAAATCCTCGAAAACAATTCTACAGTTTTTGGCTCCCGGAATATAAATGTGCAGTGCACAATATGAGGAAAGTGGCAGAGGCACTTGAGGGAAAACATGATTTTGGAGGATTTTGCCTTCAGCCAGATAAGCATGATTCTACTATCTGTGATATGCAGCAGGTGGAACTTCTGGAAATAGAGGATCGCATTATTTGGTCTTTTAAGGCTAATCGATTTCTGAAGGGTATGGTAAGATTATTGGTGCAGCGATTACTTCACGTAGGATATGGAATGATTTCGGAGCAGAACTTTCTCCAAATATTAAAGGAGGGACACGATGACTTTCCATACCGAAAAAGAATATCTCCTGAGGGCCTAACTTTAGTCAATATTGAGTATCCTTATACCCTGGCAACACCGCATTAAATTCAATCTCTGATGGGACCACACAAACTTAAAGGCATCCTGGCTGAGGACTTTGCACATCCTCTGGAAGTGCAAGCCCTGGAACGTCTCAAGAATACCAGGGGACTGGGAAAGGTGGTGAGTAAATTTTATGAATTGGGATTTGAGAAAACGATGAAGCTCCAGGTCATGGGAAGTTGTCTCAAGGCGGAGGGAAATTCTTTTACGCATCTTTCTTTCTTAGTAGAGAAAGCTTGCGAAGTGCTTGAATGTCCCTTACGGCCTGTAGTTTACCTTCAGCGTACCGAAGAGCTTCTGACTCGTACCATGGGTATGGAAGATCCCATCATGATTATTTCGACCGAGGCTGTGGACAAATGGACCCATCAGGAACTGCTCTTCATGATCGGTCGTGAGATTGCCCACTTGAGAAGCAATCATATTCTTTATCAGGAGATTGGGCTCATCTTTCCCGACATTATTGAAGCGCTGTCGGCTGTCACTTTGGGTATCGGGTCGATAGTATCTACTGGGCTTCGCTATGCTCTATTCAACTGGTCACACATGGCTGACTATACGGCAGATCGGGGTGGATTGCTGACCTGTCAGGATACTAATGCAGCCATGCTGGTTCTTGCCAAATGGGCAGGTCTGCCTGAGCGATACTGGCAGAACTACAATACCTCCACCTTCATAGAACAAGCATCTTCAATGGAGATGCAGGATCCACGTACTTTTGACAAAATTGTGGGATTCATCCTGGGTGACCACAACTGGAGTGTGTTCAGAGCCAGCGAATTGTTAAAATGGATCGACTCCGGCAAATACACTGACTTACTGGGTCAGAAACTATTAGATAGCTAATCGTCATTCTATCCTGGTACCTTAGGTGACTCCAGGAGCTGAAAGAACTGATCCAGTTTGGGCGTAATGATTATTTCCGTCCTACGATTAAGTCCCCGACCTACATGTGTACTATTGTCAGCCTTCGGCATATAGTATGAACGTCCGGCAGCAGTCAGTCTGTCGGGGGAAACATAGTATTCATTTTGCAAAGCCCGTACGACAGAGGTAGCACGTTTTACACTGAGATCCCAGTTATCAGCAATACATTCTGTATTCATAGGAACATCATCTGTATGACCCTCCACAAGAATATCCAGATCGTCATGATCATTAACCACGGTAGCGATTTTACCCAGGACTTCTTGTGCCTGACTTCCTAATCGACTACTACCCGAACTGAAAAGCATTTTGTCAGAGATAGAAACATAGACGACACCATCTCTGACTTCTATCTGTACATCATCATCGTTGATATCACTGAGTGATCGCTTCAGATTGAGCACAAGTGCAAGATTTATGGAGTCCTTGTCCTGGATTTTCTCCGTTAGATCCTCGATGAATGCATACTGCTGATTGATTGACTCTAAAGAATTTTGGATACTCTCAGCACCTGCCTTACTGATGACGGAGAGGTCAGAAAGTCTTGCCAATAGACTGGTATTCGTATTTTGCTCATGATGCAGCTGCTCTTGCAGATGCGTAATTTGCTCGTTCTTCAGTTCTAATTCCTTTTTCAGTTTCGTACCGCAGGACGATAGGAACATCAACGCAAGCAATGATAGTATAACCGTGTGATTTCTCATGGTTGAAAAGTTAAATTTTGAAGCTTGTAATCCAACACTCAAACTTTATTAATGTTTGGTTTAGTGTATTTCCCGGCTAAAATCTAAGATGACTAAGGGGGTTTTCATTCCATCTTCTAAGCCTTTACTTTCCAGGGGTTCTCAATATATACAAAATCAGGATAATGTTTATACGGTTGGAAATCAATAATATACTTGCTATTGCTTTTTTGTTAAATAATTGAAAATGGTTTGTTATAATCTGGAATTTTTAATATGTTGCTTGTAATTCGATCGATATCACTCCAATCACCTTTGGAGCAACTTACTAAATACACATTAGATTAGTTAGTGCTATAAAGTAGTTAACTAGCTGATAGTTCACGGGATACATATTCATTTTTCAAGTCATGTCGGACTTGATGACACTTTGTATGCTTTGTGTTAAGGCTGTACATCGCGTCTGACCTTTAATTGTTATGAAATGAACGTATCCAGATCGAAACGTACCCAATCCCTCCATCCGATCATTCACCCAGGATCCAATCGCAGGTCTCTAATCCTGGCTGGAGTGTTTCTTTTGCTCATGGTGCCCAGATTTGCGCAGTCGCAGGATACTCCGGATGATCCCAATTGCGAGGTCTGTGGAAACTTATTTACATACCCGCAGTTAGCCAGTTTTCAATCTCAAAATGGTTTCTTGACCAATATTATCCTGGGACAACTACTGGGTACTACCATAACTTTAAATGCTGTCAACTATCAGGGACTGGCACAAAATGACCTATCCGTACTTGAGTGGTTTGACCTGATCGTTGCGTCCACCTCTGTGAGTTCTCCGAGTGAAGTCCTGACATCAAACATACAATTGGGTTCCTTAATCAGTGCGATGACAACTGTCGCGAGCAACAATGGCCAGGGTGTGGTGGTTTCCGCTTTGAATGCCCTGACAATACCCTCAGGAAGCATACAGCTGGGCGATCTACTGACGCTCAACACCATTAATAATGACCTGGTGGATGTTGAGTTCGATTTTCTATCCTTGTTGGTCGGATGTATACAATTATACAATTACTCAAATGTAGCGACAACGCCCAGTCCTGTGACAGCCACTATACCAGGTCTCGGCAATGTGGCTATTCAGCTTCAGATCGTTGAGCCACCTCATTTTGGATGTGCAAACGATGCTGAGGGTCCTACTTTCTACAGTGCAGGTGTTCGATTGAAATTAGATGTTGCGCTTGAAACTACTAGAGAACTTCTACCCTTCACAAATCTAAATCTACTGGCAGTGACCATTGAAGCAGGTCTCACTGATCTCGAGGTGTATATAGATGTAGCCAGCGGATCCGTGGATATTGGCAGTGTGAATAACTCGGTCAATCCCGCTACCATCAATGGCTCAGGTACACCCGGCCTGGTCAGTATTTTCGTTGGAGATATTAATGATGGGGACTTTTTCGACCGCTCAAACGATCCGGTGGATCTCGAGGGGATGTTCCTGGATTTTGGACTAGTGGGAAACGCAGCGGTGGTACTGGATCAGGTTTTTCCACTCCCCGATATTATGTCGACCTTGAGTATTGGGCTACAAACCTGGGGTGATGCAACGAATGGAACCCAGAGCTTCGGCGGACAGGTCAGTTTTACAGATGAGTTAAACACCAGTTCCAATGCTTTCTCACTATTAGCTTCAGACATATCGACCCATACAGACATCGAAATTACTGGGGATGGTGCCCTCGCCTTATTTACTGGATTACTTGATGATATTATCTCCTCTGTTGAAAGCGATATCCTCACCAACCTGGACGCTTTGCTCTTTACCGGGGGTGGAACTGGTGGCCTTCTCTTTGATATCCTGACGGATGTAGGAGATCCACTCCTCGCCGCCATGGGTGTCAGCATAGGGCAAATATTTTTAAATGGTAATTCCGTGGCTGAGACTTGCCTTGATTTTGGTGACGCTTCATCCGCGTACAATACCACCATCGGAGAGGGAGGACCTCGTCATGTAATCGGTCCCGATTTGTATTTGGGCTCTTCGGAGCCAGACAGTGACGCTGATGGCAGCCATGATCCGATTGCTAATGGTCATTCGGATGATGATGGTGTCAGTTCCTTTTCCTATGTCATGGAAAGTAGTACCTACACTATACCCGTTAGTTACGTCAATACTAAGTCAGAAATGGCCCAGCTAGTGGGGTGGATCGATTTCAATGCCAATGGCAGTTTTGAATCATCAGAGCGGTCAGTCCTTAGTTCCGGGGAATTGTCTTCCTCATCATCGGGCACTGCG
>JAUILM010000312.1 GCA_030432855.1 Bacteroidia bacterium | reverse complement strand
TCGTAAAGTGTCTTATTGGTATGGGGGTAGATCTCTACGAGAGCTATTCTACACCGATCACTTTAGGAAGATCGAAGATGAGTTTGACAACTTCAAGTATAACATAGCCTTATCCAATCCATTGCCTGAGGACAATTGGGATGGGTATACTGGGTTTATTCATCAGGTAGTACTGGATAACTATCTTTCCAAGCATCCTGAGCCGGAGGAAATCGAGTATTATCTCTGTGGTCCTCCACTTATGTTGGATGCATGTCTGAAAATGTTTGATGATCTCGGAGTTCCTGAAGAGAACATTGCATTTGACGACTTCGGAAGCTAGTCTGGTAGACTGGTTCCAGGGAGATCAAAGAAGGTTAGATAGCACTCATACTATTTTCATCTGATATTCAGCAATTCTGAATACTTATATGGCTTCGAAGCTCGGTTCTTTCGGAGATATAGAAAATAATCTAATGTAAGTTGATATTTCTTGGTTTGAAGCCGTTATCTTCGTAATGAGAATAGTGACTAATGAACATGAATCCCCCGGCAAGATATCTGGTTACATCTGCCCTACCTTATGCTAATGGACCTTTACATATAGGTCATTTGGCAGGTGCATACTTACCTGCAGATGCTTATGTGCGCTTTCTGAGGATTTCGGGGAAAGATGTTGTATATGTCTGTGGATCGGATGAACATGGAGCCGCTATCTCAATAAAAGCACTAAAAGAAGGCACAACACCCCAGGCGATCGTGGATAAATATCACGTGCTGTTAAGAGATGCCTTCCAGGATATGGGTATCTCTTTCGATATCTATCATCGTACATCCGAACAGATACATCACGAGACTTCGCAGGATTTCTTCCGCACTCTTTATAAGAATGATTCCTTCGTAGAGTTAGAAAATGAGCAATACTATGATGAAGAGGCTCAGCAATTTCTGGCTGATCGATATATCATAGGAACGTGCCCAAACTGTCAGCACCCAGATGCTTATGGTGATCAATGTGAGAACTGTGGTTCTACATTGAGCCCGACTGAACTGATTAATCCACGATCCACCATCAGTGGCAGTACTCCAACATTGCGTAAGACCAAACATTGGTACCTCCCTCTGGAGGATCATGAAGACTGGCTCCGGACTTTTATTCTCGATGGGGTGTTAGACGGGGATCAACATCATGCTCCTGATGAATGGAAGAAACATGTACTGGGTCAGTGTAAGTCCTGGCTAGATGCAGGACTACAACCCCGGGCTATTACACGAGATTTGACATGGGGAGTTGATGTGCCACAAGAAATTGATGGGTCTGAGGGCAAGAAGCTCTATGTATGGATGGATGCACCTATTGGTTACATCTCCGCCACAAAAGCATGGGCCGCCGAAAAAGGTCGGGATTGGGAGCCATACTGGAAGGATGAGGAGACGGCTCTGATACATTTTATTGGGAAAGACAACATTGTATTTCATTGTCTGATCTTCCCTGTTCTCTTAAAATCTTATGCAGGAGGGTATGTCCTCCCTCATAATGTTCCGGCTAACCAATTTGTTAATTTGGAAGGTCAAAAGGTATCCACTTCCCGTGGTTGGGCAGTGTGGATACATGAATATCTCCAGGACTTTCCAGAGCGTCAGGATGAATTAAGATATTACGGATATAAAATCATGCCCGAACAACGGGACAGTGACTTCACCTGGAAGGGTTTCCAGGAGGCCACAAACAATGAATTGGTAAACAATCTGGCCAATTTCATTCACAGAGTCCTGGTACTATCCAATAAATACTATAATGGTGTGGTGCCAGTATTTGATGAGAGTATCAGTATCAATGCACCACAGGAATCTGGTTTGCCCACATGGCATGATTCCGAGTTGCTAGATTTATTTGATAAACTGCATGAATACCGGCAGTACATGAAGTCTTTCGATTTTCGAAATGCACTCAAAGTACTAATGGATGTTTCTTCCACGGGCAATCAGTTGCTACAACTCAATGAGCCCTGGAAAATGGAGAAAACAGACCCAGATACGGTAAAGGTGGTTATGAATCTGGGATTGCAATATGTGACCGCACTGTCCGTGGTAATTAGACCCTTCTTGCCTTTTGCCAGTGGTCGACTCCGCACCATGCTCAACCTACCTGCTATCCGGGAAGATGGAGAATTTGTCGATCTTATGGATGCATTATCAGAGGGAAAGCACCTAATAGCAGGAGGTCATAAGATCGGTAAGGCTAAGCATCTGTTTACGAAGATCAAAGACGAGGAAATAGAAGCTCAGGTCAATAAGCTACAAGGCGACGAGAAAGAAGTTGCGCCAGACAAGAATGGAGTCTCCTTAAAAGATACCGCCAATTTCGATGACTTTACAAAACTAGATCTAAGGACAGGGACTATCGTCCATGCAGAGAAAGTAGAGAACGCTGATAAATTGTTGAAATTAACGGTAGACCTGGGATTTGAAAAGCGGACGGTTGTATCAGGCATCGCCAAATCCTACGAACCAGAAGGTCTTCCGGGGCAAGAGATTGTGTTGGTGGCCAATCTGGCACCCAGAAAGATAAGAGGTGTTATGTCACAGGGAATGATCCTGATGGCAGAAAATGAGGAAGGAAAGTTGGGGTTTGTAAGTCCACCCAAAGGCTGGACGAAAGGAGATATCGTAAGATGACCCGCCAGGTATGGTGGATCAGTTTCATAATTAGTTTTGTGCTTTTTGGTACATCGACTGCTCTGATGGTAGATCGATGGACCGACCAACTCCTATGGGGGCACCTTCCATTACTGCAATTGTCTACAGGTTGGATTTCGATTCTGCTGATTATTCGCAGAAAAAGTCTTTTGGATCGAAACAAACTCAATGACTACCTCCTGGGGTCACTTACAGCAGTATTGCTTACCCTGGGATTTCCCCCTTTTCCCTTTCCCTTTCTCCTCATGCTAGGATTTATCCCCCTGCTGATTGTGATCACCCGGGCTGAGAAGGAGTCAAGACCTGGCAAAACCGATTACATGGTGATCTACCACACCATGCTTCTATGGAATATCCTCAGTACGTATTGGGTCTCAAACAGTGCCTCATATGCTGCGGGTATTTTTGCCAACACGATCAATGCCTTTTTAATGACTTTACCGATCCTGACATTCTTATATGTGGTCAGGAGAATGGGGATGAAGATTGGACTGGCAGCATTTGTGAGCTGTTGGCTAACCTTTGAATTTTTGCACATGCGATGGGACCTCTATTGGCCGTGGCTCACACTTGGTAATGGATTGTCATCGGTATCGGCTGGTATTCAGTGGTATAGTTTTACCGGAGTCTTTGGGGGATCGGCATGGATTCTTCTCATCAACTACTTGTTATTTGACATATATCGAAGGGAGCAGTTAAAAGTACCTTCTGCCTATCTAAAGGTGGGCTTTTGGCTGATTGTGCCTATTATGACTTCACTGGTCATGTACCTGACTTACGAGGAAAAGGGTGAGAATATTGAGGTGGTGTCAGTCCAACCCAATATGGAGCCCCATTATCAAAAGTTTTCAATCCCCCAAGTGGGTATAGCGCAGGAAATGGTCTCCCTGGCGAATACAGAAATCACAGCATCGACTGATTATGTAGTCTTTCCGGAAACCAGTTTAGGACCAATCAATATGGATCACATTGAAGCAGAGCGAGCCATGGGCCCTTTGATTCAATTGGCCAATCAGTGGCCGGAACTGCATGTCATCACTGGCCTTGCGGGATATCGAGACCTCACCGATCCCGCCACCTTTGACCTTCCTTCTACACGATCCTATAGACTTCAAAATGGCGACATGCTTTATCGGGAGGCCTATAATTGCGCCATACAGTACAAGCAGGGTAGCGAGATCCAGGAATATTACAAAGCACTTTTTGTACCGGGAGCAGAGTTTTTTCCCTTTAGGAAAGCACTGTTTTTTCTCAAGCCTGTCATTGATCAATTAGGAGGTACGATTGAAGGATATCGGGTACGTTCAAAGTTTGAACTTTTTGATAGCGATCAGGCTAGAATTGCCCCTGCCATATGCTATGAGTCTATTTTTGGTGAGTATATGAGCAGATTTTGTCAAAAGGGGGCTAATGCAATATTCATAATGACTAACGACGGGTGGTGGGACAATACGGCTGGGCATCGCCAGCATACGGCCTATGCAAAGCTCAGGGCCATCGAGTGTCGTCGTGATGTGGTCCGATCGGCTAATATGGGCAACTGCACTTTCATAAATCAGCGAGGAGACATTCTCGAAAAAACCAGGTACGGAGAAGCCGGAGCTATCAAGCATCAGGTGCATCTCAATGATCAATTGACTTTTTATGCGAGGTGGGGGGATGTGATTGGGAGAATAAGCCTCTTTCTAACCATACTCCTCATTATCCGGGGATTTGTCCTCAAGATGGTAGATTAAGGTACCTGACTGCTCGCCTCTGTCGAAAATGACCGGGCATTTTTCCTAATTTGCCGGTAGTAAAAGTTTTCTTGATGAGAAATGAATTTACAGCGTTTGCTATTCTCTCCATTATTCTGGTGGCTGGAATTGGAACCTATGTCTGGCCTCCGATGTGGTGGGCTTTTATCGTATTAGGGCCCATCGTTATCCTGGGATTTTATGACATGTTTCAAACAAGGCACGCCATTATGAGAAATTTTCCCATCCTGGGCAGAGGTCGTTTTGTAATGGAAGAACTTCGTCCTAAGATGTATCAGTACTTTATTGAATCTGATACTTCAGGCAGACCTATCAGTAGAATCCATCGAAGTATTGTGTATCAACGAGCCAAGCAGGTGCTGGATACTGTACCCTATGGCACACAACTGGATATTTATGATGAAGGATACGAATGGCTAAACCATAGCATCGGTGCATTGAACCCACATGATGTAAATCAAAATCCCAGAGTACTCATCGGGGGGAGTGAGTGTACAAAACCATACAATGCAAGTCTTCTGAATGTAGCGGCTATGAGTTTTGGGTCGCTGAGCAAGAATGCTATCCTCGCACTAAATGGAGGGGCAAAGATCGGGGGATTTGCGCATAATACTGGAGAAGGAGGGGTCAGTCCATATCATCTGGAGCATGGAGGAGACTTAATTTACCAGTTCGGTACGGGGTACTTCGGTTGTCGGGATTACCATGGAAGTTTTAACCCATCTGCTTTTGCCTCGCTGGTGGAGGATGATCGAATCAAGATGATTGAAGTAAAGCTCTCCCAAGGTGCCAAACCCGGACATGGAGGTATCTTACCTGCAAAGAAGAATACCAAGGAGATTGCGAAAATAAGAGGTGTAAAAGCAGGTGAGGATGTGATGTCTCCACCGTATCATACAGCATTTAGCACACCCGTTGAATTTCTCCAGTTTATTCAGCAATTGCGATCGCTTAGCTATGGAAAACCCATCGGATTTAAGCTTTGTGTAGGTTGGAGGAGTGAAGTCTTTGCCCTGTGCAAGGCTATGATACAGACTGAGATTTACCCCGATTTTATTACGATTGACGGTGGTGAAGGTGGGACAGGAGCTGCACCACTGGAGTTTAGCAATTCCGTCGGCATGCCCTACAGGGATGGACTGGCATTTGTACATGACGCTTTAATGGGTTTTGGTATAAGAGAACGGATTAAGCTTATCGCGTCCGGCAAAATTATTACAGGATTTGACATAGCTCGCGCTCTATCGCTGGGAGCCGATCTCTGCTACAGTGCCCGGGCTATGATGTTGGCTTTAGGATGTATACAGGCGCTGGAATGCAATAAAAACTCTTGTCCAACCGGAGTGGCAACTCAGGACAAGGAGTTGGTAAGTGGCCTGAAGGTCAATGACAAGAAAGTGAGAGTTGCTAATTATCATCGAGAAACCGTCAAGGGCTTTATCGAATTGCTGGCAGCTGCTGGTTTTGAATCCCCAGACGAAATCAATCGATACCTGGTACGGCGTCGTATCAGCGAGACGGAGGTGCTTACCTATGCCGATATCTATCCCTACATTGGTCATGGGTGCCTTTTGTATGAAGATTCAATTCCAGCCCACTATGATAAACCCATGGCGTTAGCAGATCCAAATTCCTTTCGTCCCCGATTCATTGAAGCAAATTAGATATGAAAAAGCTCCTTGTAATCCTATTCCCTATACTTATTCTGGCGTGTGTGGAAGAACAACAACATGCGGACCTATTGATTATAAATGGGACATTTGAAACCATGTCTGACACCATCAGTGAGGTAAGTGTACTTGCCGTGGCAGATGACCGGATTGTTGATCTGGGAAATGAATCCCTGATTGAAAAATGGCAGGACGAAGGGACAGAGGTAATCGATGCGAATGGATCCTTTGTGATGCCTGGATTTATTGAAGGCCATGGCCATTTTTCGGGATTAGGGAATAGTTTGCAAATATTGGACTTCCTGGATGCCAAGTCATGGCAGGATATAATCGACCTTGTCCAGAGCAGGGTGGCGAATGAAGAACCGGGTACCTGGATATTAGGAAGAGGATGGCATCAGGAGAAATGGATAGAATCTCCCGATGAGCACGTGCATGGATATCCACTGCATCAGGCATTAAGTGAAATTAGCCCCGAAAACCCGGTATTACTTTTTCATGCCAGTGGCCATGCGCTTTATGCAAATAAGGCGGCTATGGATGCCGCTGGGATTAATCGGGAAACACCTGATCCATCGGGTGGTGAGATTGTCCGAGATGTGCGAGGTGAAGCGATTGGAGTTTTTGAAGAAAATGCAGAGGGACTGATAATGCGTGCATATGAGGTATATGAATCAACCCTTGCCGATTCTATTAAGACAAATCAATGGTATGAAGGTGTACAATTAGCTTCAGATCTATGCATATCGAAAGGTATTACCTCTTTTCAGG
>JAUILM010000311.1 GCA_030432855.1 Bacteroidia bacterium | reverse complement strand
CGCATGGCTTTGTCCATTAGGTAAGGGCCTGGAAGGTAATCTCCATCCCACGTGATGGCAGCCCCATGATCACTGATCACACGAGGTTCGCCACTGAGTTTCATTTTTCCAGTGGACAATTCGTCGGTATATGCTTTTAATAATTGCAGACCATGGGTGGTGTGCCCCATTAGGTCAGATTCTATTAGTATATCCGCAATGATTTTACTTCGGTCCCAGGCCAACGTCGTCTTCTGTAGTACGTCGATGGCAAATTTTTGTAAATCATCAACCCGGTAAGTACTCATTTGTTATGATATTTATATTTTCGATTTGTTCTGTTGCAAACTGCTTTCTAAATAATGCTTGAAAATATGAAATCTCATCATTGGGACCATTCTATGCCATACTTAATAGCTCTGAGCCGATCCTCAAAATATGTGGCGGCTGCCGTCGTAGGTGTCTCAATGCTCGTATCCTGTGGAAAGGTTGATGAAAAGGCATCTGAAAAAAAAATAATCACTTTAAGTGATGACTATGCCAGGGCAAAGGCTCAGGAAATACGTGGTCAGGTGTCGGCGGAAGTCGATCCTACACTGTCATTATCCATTTGGGCCTCTGATACCTTACTGGGTGATCCAGTGGGCCTTGATATGACAGAGTCCGGTGTAGCCATCGTGTCAAGCACTAATAGAAGAAAGAGTACAGAGTTCGATATTCGACAACATCGATACTGGGAAGAGGCATCACTCTCCTTTCAGTCTGTTGATGATCGAAGAAACTTTCTCAAGAATACGTTGACAGCTGAAACCAGCGGTCAGTTTCATAAGCCCTATGATCATAATGGTGATAGTATTCAGGATTGGCATGATCTAACAGTAGAATCGGAAGAAGTGATTATAGTAGAGGATCAATCGGGTGATGGCCTGGCGGATGCTTCCCGGGTTTTTGCTGATGGCTTCCAAACAGAGGTGACAGATATTGCAGGCGGAGTCCAACAATATGAAGATGATATCTTTCTGGCAGTAGCACCTGACCTTTGGCGCTTACAGGATCTGGACAAAGATGGATTTGTTGATAAACGTACTTCATTAAGCCATGGTTTTCAGGTGCATATTGGATATGGTGGTCACAATATGTCCGGCGTCAAGGTGGGGCCCGATGGAAAAATCTACTGGGGCATTGGCGATATAGGGTTTAATGGAGTGGACCAGGACGGTAAGCGATGGTTCTATCCTAACCAGGGTGTGATCGTGCGGTGCAATCCTGATGGAAGCGATTTCGAAGTATTTGCTCATGGTTTGAGAAACACCCATGAATTTGTCTTTGATGCCTATGGCAATATCATTTCGGTTGATAATGATGGTGACCATCCCGGGGAGCATGAAAGGCTGGTATATATTGTGAATGGTTCTGATACGGGTTGGAGAATCAATTGGCAATTTGGCAAATACCGAGATCCGGACAATAATGAATACAAAGTTTGGATGGATGAAGGGTTATATAAGCCCAGATTTGAAGGCCAGGCAGCATATATTTTACCATGTATCGAGCACTATATTAATGGACCGACAGGTATGCTTTACAATCCGGGGACTGTCCTGGGACAGGAATGGGCTGACCGGTTTTTTGTGGTGGAGTTCAATGGTAACCCAGCTCGTTCGGGCATTCATAGCTTTCGTCTCGAACCCCATGGGGCTAGCTTTAAATTAGGAGATACAAAGAAGATTCTATCCGGAGTGTTGGCCACCGGTCTAGATGCCGGGCCTGACGGAGCACTTTACTTCACTGACTGGATTGACGGTTGGGAGCGCAAAGACTACGGAAGAATTTGGAAACTTGAGAGCAAGGAAGAAAGTTTTGAATCGATTCAAGCCGAGACAAAGCAAATCCTGGGTAAGACATTCGATCTCTTATCCAATGAAGAAGTGGGGGCTTACCTGGCGCATCAGGATATGCGCGTTCGTCAGAAGGCGCAGTTTGAATTAGTGAAGCGAGGTGACGCCGGAGCCAGAGTGCTGGCCGATGCAGCAGCTTCAGATCCTTCTCAACTAGCAAGAATACATGGTGTCTGGGGACTGGGACAGTTGCTACGATCTGATAATCAATACGGTACCACTTTAACCCAGTTTTTAAATGACGATGATCCGGAGATTCGAGCTCAGGTGTGCAAGGTGCTGGGAGACGCACGATATGGGGATGTGGGGAGTGATCTTATCAATCTGCTTGGACATGAGCATCCAAGGGTACAATTTTTCGCTGCCGAAGCTTTGGGAAGAACGGGTTATAAGCCGGGTGTGAAGCCATTGCTTGACTTACTCGAAAGGAATAATGATGCGGATGCGTACTTAAGGCATGGAGCGACGCTTGCCTTGTCCCGGATTGGTGAAAGGCAACCGATCTATGACCTCGTGGACCATCAAGTGCCTGCCATGCGTCTTGCGGCTGTGCTGGTCCTGAGACATTGGAGTGATCCCTTCCTTGCAAACTTTTTGAATGATTCCGATACGTACATCGCTGCCGAGGCAGCAAGAGCTATCAACGACGACTGGTCGGTAGATGATGCACTGCCTGCTCTGGGGGCAGCTCTGGTGTCCGGTAAGCATCAATCTGAGCCTTTTCTTAGAAGAGCGATTGGAGCTAATAGTCGTACTGGAAGTGAAGAAAGTATAGAGCACCTTGTCACCTTTGCTGAGCAGAGAGCAAATGCAAAACCCATGCGCATTGAAGCCATATCCGCACTGGGAGTGTGGGCGACTCCTTCGGTTTTTGATCGGGTGACCGGGCGTTATCGTGGAGTAGTGGAACGAGACCAGAGCTTGTTGCAGCGTAAGGCTGCACCTGCTATGATCAACTTATTAGGAGATGCAGATCAGGATATAAGAAAGGCCGCATTAGTCGCGCTGGGGAAGATGGGTGCAAAAGATGAAGTATCCGCAATTGTTAGGATTGCCGAAGGAGATGTGGTTGCAGAGGTGAGATCTCAGGCTCTTCTGACTTTGTCGAGTCTCGAGGCGGATAATCTTCCTGAAATCTTGAGCAATGCACTGCAGGATAATACTAAGGATGTACGAATTACGGTACTCGAGCTCGTTCAGCAAATGGACATCGAACCAGAAAAGATTGTGGAAATGACAGCAAGTGTTCTGCTTGACGGGTCTGTGGAAGAGCAGCAAGCTTCCATTCTTGCAATGAAAGACCTGCCTTCCGAAAATATAGTTTCACCCATCCGGCAAATGACCCTCCGTCTTGCACAGGGGCAGGTCAATCCGGAGATACAATTAGAACTCATAGAGGTAGCCGAAAGTCTGAATGATGATAAAATCAATGGACATGTGGCAGATTTTCGGTCGCAATACAAAGAGGAGGGTATTCTGGCAGATTATATTGAGTGCATGGAAGGTGGCTCCCCTTCCCTGGGTAGGCAAATTCTAGCTTCCAATTCAGATTCTGAATGCCTGAAATGCCACCAAATACGTGGATATGGTGGGGTTGCCGGCCCTGCACTGGATGCCGTGGGTGCACGTCTGGCATCGCAGGATTTATTGCAATCTTTGGTAGATCCAAGTGCTCAGGTTGCTGCTGGATTTGGTGTAGTGACGGTGATACTAAAGGACGAATCTGCTGTGAGTGGAATTGCAATCGAAGAGGACGAAACGACATTAGTCATTAGGGACGCCAATGAGGAAAAAGTCTCAGTGGATAAAGCTCAGATTCAGGAGCGAATTAATGCAGCTTCGAGTATGCCACCCATGACGACCGTGTTGGATAAACATCAGCTGAGAGACCTGGTAGCTTTTCTTAAGACCTTGCAGGGAGAAGAGCTGTAGAAGTGCCAAAGTCTTACTTGTGTTTCTCTTTTCATTCAATCTTATACGCCTTTATGGTCAATAAATTACATATGTAGTAATCTTTTATATAAGAATAGTTCATATAAATGTTAAATTCGGTAATAGAAACTACCGATTAACCGACATGAACACACAATTTCCGAAGTCTCTATCCCCTATTCTGGCCATTATGTTTGCTGTGCTGATGGGTCCATTGGATATCCAGGCACAGGCTAGTTTTCACATGAATACGGTGACCAGCACCAGTGGTTCGGCTACCCTGAATGTACCGATGGGATCGGACCGGGTGGTCATTGTCCAGGCTGGAACCTTTGGAGGAGTCCCGGTGGCTACGTTTAATGGAATGCCGATGACGCCTATCGTTAGCGATTCACCATCTGGATGGGTTGGAAGAGCTACATTCTTTACATTGTCCATTGGTTCCGGTGCTGCTATCACTGGGACTGTGGTAGTGACGGGTAGTGGAGGAGGTCCCTCAGTGGGCTTCTGGGCAGGTTCTTTTGAAAATGTTAATCAGAGCACTCCGATTTCTCAAACGGGATCCAACACCGCGCTGGGAGCTGCCAGTACTGTATCGGGTTTGACGGGAGTATCCATGGAGGATCTGTTGCTCGATGGTATTGTAAATGCAAATCCTGAAACTCCAGGTTCTTTTTCCGATGGGGGAATGAGATTATATAATTTCACATTTTCTTCTGGTAGTGTCAGACTATGTGGTCGACTGAGAGGACCTACCGGGATGTCAGAAAGTATGTCATGGAACCTCCCCGGAGGACCGGATCGGTCGCATGTTGCGATAGTGATCAATGGTAACCCTGCGGTTCCACCTATGAATCCTCCACCATTGTTTGGCAAAGCCTATTCACCTTCAATAATTCAAGAGGGTGGGGTAGCTCAACTCATCTATATGATTGATAATACATCGTCTATCATGGCTGCCACATCATTGGATTTTACTGACAATCTTCCTGCCGGGGTAGTCATAGCTGCCATTCCTAATGCATCCACCACTTGTACAGGAGGCACCCTTACCACCATGGCGGGGACAGGGACTGTTTCATATACCGGCGGAACTGTGGCCGCAGGAGCAGCATGTTCCATATCTCTGGATGTCACCTCTGCATCAGCAGGCACATATGCTAATCTGAGCGGTGATCTCACTTCTAGTCTTGGAAACAGCGGACCAGCATCCGGTATTCTGACCGTCACCCCACCCATTGTCTTTACAAAGGCCTTTTTACCTACCAATATTTTACCAGGACAACCTTCACTACTCACATTTACGATCGATAATAGTGCCTCTCCCATGGACGCAACCAATCTGGGATTTATTGATAATTTACCCGCTGGTCTTTTTGTGACAATGGGTAGCACACCTACCACAGATTGTATAGGGGATGTGGTGAATACAATAACCGGTGGCATCTATAGCGTTGGACTCACGAGAGGGACGTTACCTGCAGGCACATCCTGTACTTTTTCAATCGAGGTTTCCGGTAGTGTAGAGGGTACTTATGACAATATGAGTGGTGGACTAACTACTGATTTAGGGCCAGGCACTTCAGCTAGTGCCACATTAATCATTGAAGGACCGCCTGACTTCACCAAGAGCTTCACCTCCAACCCAATTCTACCAACTGCCTTATCGACATTGGTTTTTACCATTGATAATACAGCATCTGCTGTAGCAGTTGGAAATCTGGACTTCACTGACAACTTACCAGCTGGCTTGTCTATAGCCGCCACTCCGAATGCCAGTACAACTTGTATGGGTGGAACGATCACAGCTGTGGCAGGCACTAGTACTATAAGTTATACGGGTGGTACAGTTCCAGCTGGAAGCACCTGCTCAGTATCTGTTGATGTGACGGGCTTACCTCCTGGGATACACGCCAATGTCTCCGGAGATCTTACGTCTGATGCTGGTAATAGTGGAACGGCAGCTGATGATTTGGAGATTTTAGTGCCCAGTAGTATACATGGACTTGTGTATGAAGATATTGATAGCAATGGTGTTTATGATCCCGGACTAGATTGGCCACACCCCGATGTTATGGTTTCATTATCGGGACTTGACCATGCGGGCAATGCCGTAAACCTGGATACTGTCACAAATGAAGATGGGCTTTATTGGTTTCGAAACCTGGGAGGCGGTGCAATGGCTGAAGCAACCATCACTATGTCCGTACCTATTGGTTTTGACCCCAGTACTGCGGTTTCAACCACATTTCCGGTCGCAGTTGCCACAGTTTATGTATCAGAATCAGGCATTGCACCTGTGGGGCCGGGACAATCTGAAAGTATTGCCACGGATTTAGCCTTCGGGATCAATCGCATAGAGGGTGCTGACTGCGCACCGAACTGTATGGATGTAAATCTCAGCCTGGATGCGATGGGCGATGTACACTTCGGATTAAATGATATTTTGAGTAATCCCACCCTATGTGCTGCAGGTGTGGAAGTCACCGTCTACAATGCATTTGGTGGTATCGTGTTGCCACCCACTTTTGTTACCCTTGCAGATCAATTGACATTTAATGCCTGTGGGGCTTTGGGCAAAACATACAAAGTGGTCGTATCATCTGATGATGGCTCTTGCTGGAGTCAGTTGACTTTCAAGCAATCGAACGGTCCGGTCTTCATGTCCGGACGTGTTGCTAACGTCTGGTGTACGGATTCTCTTGTGACTGGTGGGGATATAGATGATATGGTCCCTCAAGCCTTTATTCCTTGCTTTGGTCCTCTGGAGACGCATTTTGTAGCCGACTGGGTAGTACCTTATGCCTGCGAAGAAGATCAGGATACTGCCAAAGTGATCTATCGGGAGTACGAAGCCTTTGATAAGAATGGAAATCGGGGATCTGTATTTGATACCATCGTGGTGTTTAGATTGCCTCAGATCCATAATGAATCGATCTTCTGTAGCGAAAGCACCACGTTGTACTGTGGTGACACCAGTGGGTGGCAAGGCCCGACCGCCTTCTTTGCCAAGGGTGGCATTTTGCCGGTACTGTCGCTCGATCTGATCGATGTGGGATATGATGAACAGGGCGATTTGCAGT
>JAUILM010000310.1 GCA_030432855.1 Bacteroidia bacterium | reverse complement strand
ATTGTGTTCTTGTAAGTATAGTGCTCTATTTGATATGTAACTCCTTATACCAAATGCGGACAGTTTTGTCATGTGTTAATCTAACCGCGCACGATGTCTTCAAGTCATCTAGCTGGACATATCTCCTGATTTCCGGGCTCATATTCGCCTATGTTCTTGAATCGATGGGACAGGAGTCTTCGTACGAATCCAGTAGTGTAGATATCATTATTGATCGTATTCAGGATTTAGAAAGTGTTCGGGATCCTAAATGCTATGCTACGGCCAGTCGACTGGAGGATTTCATCTATGGTACACCGCTTGACGAGGATGCACGAAACCTGAAAGTTAGTATTCAGAAAGAGATTGCCATGTACTTAAGAGGGAAGGGATCTCGAGTGGCCGAAATGGCAGGTTTAGATTCCGTGAATTATCGGATAGCAGTTTCTCTTATTGATTCAATGACCCTCATTGGTAGGATGAAGAATGGGGACTATTTTGTAGGGATCGACTCGGTATCTCGAGTTATTAAGTTACTTGATTACCAGCAATATAGCTCGGTTGCCTATAGTTACAGAGCATTACTCGCAGTCGAGCAAGATATCTTATTTTCGCCAGCTCGGTCCAGCATGAAACCGATTAGCGATCCGGCAATTGGAGTGATTCGTACTTATCTGGACCTTATGACATTGGCCAGCTTGCAAATTGCAGATGAAATGGCTCGAGGTGAAGAAAGCCATCTTATCACAGCTCCTATGTATCGTGAAGCCTGGACAAATCTCCTTAGGGGTTCTCGCAATGCGGGTGAGTTGTTTTCATTTGCTTACCCAGAAGTGAATCAGGTGGATCACCAACAGGCTCAGCAAATTATCAAGCGAATTATCAATCAGAAGCTTGCTGCTTACGATGAATACAACAATCTAAGCCAAAGTGTATTTCTTCGAAACATTCAGGTGTACTTCGCCAGACAAAAGTGGCCGACTGATCTTGAAACCTCAGATGCCCTACGCAGTTACTTTCTTGAATCTCTAATTGAATTTGCCAGGCAACTGATGCATAGTAGTCAGCAAATTGCTGCCAGTCGGGAAGATCCCATATTACGTGTCGAAGATATACAACGTGCTCTGGAAACATACATGCCTTTTACAGTAAACAAGTGGGAAGATGTCATATTCTTTCCTAATAACCTGGAGGGCCGAATTACCATTGAATCATATGACCTTGATGCTTTTAGAGATGGTGGTATCCACTGGCGCATTCTGGACTACGCAATTAGTGACCCCAATATGCAGAAGATAGCCCTTGATCCTCATGCAGCCGAGTTGGTTGTAGAAGCTGTCGCCCAGTTGGGTGTTCTAGTTTTACGCATGTCGGGAGAAGCATCGCAAATGGCTGGAAAAAGTGTACTGGATCATGCGGATATGGAGAGTGGTTTTTCTCGATTGCAACACCTGATTAACACCTACGGATCCTATCAGGAGGAGGATGTTAGTTATGCCGCATCATCTATCAGATCCTCCGAATCTACGAGCACCTCATCAGGGATATTTAGAGATGTGACACTAACCTCAGGTATTAATTTTCATCATAAATCTGCGGATTGGCTCAGTCGCTATATTCGCAGTTATGTCCTGAAAGATGAGGAAAACCTGGCCAGACTTTCTATACCGCCGGCATTTGGTGGATCAGGCATTGCTGCAGAAGATCTAAACAACGACGGATGGGAAGATTTGATAATCCTGGGTGGTTTAGGAAACCAGGTCTATCTAAACCAGAAGAATGGCCAGTTTGCAGAAGCACCCGAAGGATTTGATATCAACTACTGGAATGACTCAATAGGTTCCCATGGAGAGCCCCGACAACCTATTGTGGCTGATTTTAATAATGACGGTTTTCAAGATCTTTTTATCACCTATGTGAATGGACAACATCAGTTCTTTCAAAATATGGATGGTAAGGAATTAAAGAATATCAGTAATGAAGTCGACCTGGATGGTACAGGTGCTGTTGCTGGTCCTGCCACAGCTCTTGACTTTGATAGGGATGGGCTCCTCGATCTCTTTGTGGGGTATTTTGGGAATTATGTTAAAGGTGAGCTTCCCACACTGAGCCGGCACAATCAGAATGGGATGCCCAATAAGTTATATCGAAATCTGGGAGACTTTCGGTTTGAAGAGGTGCCTTTTACCAGGGACAGCTCGACAGATAACGGTTGGACGCAGGCCTGTGGACATACCGATATTAACCAGGACGGTTATCAGGATATCATCGTTGGCAACGATTTTGGAGTGAATCGCTACTACCTGTATGATCCCGTAGAAGGCTTTATTGAAATGAGCAAGCAATGGAAGACGGACAAACCGTCCTACACGATGAATGTGGGCATTGGCGATATCAACAATGATCAGCATCCAGATCTTTATATATCCAATATCGTCGTCATGCAGAAGGAAGAGAAGTATATCTCACCTAATGAGGAGACAACTATGAAGTTTGACCCCACGAAAATGGCAGCGATGCGTACTGTGGAAGCTAATGACTTGTTCCTTTCCAATGCCGGAAATGGCCAGTTTCAGGATTACACACTCTCCGATGCGGTAGGTAGAGGATTATCTTCCACAGGATGGTCCTGGGATGCTGACTTCTTTGACTATGACAACGATGGCGATGAGGATCTATACTGCCTTAATGGAATGAATGACTTTAGAGTCTATTCATCTGAGAATCCCACATACTATGCAGATACAGACAAATCTAAACAGATCGCTTACGCTGAGAGTGACCGGGAAAAAAATGTCTTTTTTGTCAACGAAAATGGTACCTTAGAGAATCGGGCTGAGGAACTTGGAGTGGATCTACATAGCAATTCGCGAAGTGCGAGTTACCTTGATTTTGATAGAGATGGAGATTTAGATATTGTAATCAACAATTATCACGACGCGGCAATCGTATACGAAAACAGTATAGAAAACGCAGGTAATTGGCTGAAAATCAAACTACAGGGAGATCCTGATGAAGGTGTCACGAGAGATGCCATCGGTTCATCGATCATTGTTAATTCAGACCATCTAAAGGGACTTTGGAGAGAAGTTCATAGCACTACAGGCTATTTATCAGTGCATCCCAAAGAGCAACATCTGGGTCTCGGATCAGACAAGAAAGCTACCATCAGGATAAAATGGGCCAATGGAAAAGAATCCGGTCCATTGGAAGTTGAAGCAAATAACAGCTATCTGGTTAAATATCCAGATCAGTTGACGATTAATTAAAGAAAATTTGAATTAAGATTATAACCTCATAAAAGATCAGAATTATGATGAAAAACTTACTAACCACTCTGTTTTTCTGCTTTGGGCTCAATCTGCTGATTGCGCAGTCGCAAAGTAGATCAGTACCCATAGATCTTGATGAAGGCACCAATGCCAGGGCTCAGGTGTTCGTCACAGACCTTATTGTGCAAGGTAGCGAATGTGTGGGTTTCGACTGCGCCACAAGTGAAAGTTTTGGTTTCGATACAGAACGACTGAAAGAAAATAACCTTCGAATCCATTTCGATGACACCAGTAACTCGGCGAGTTTTCCAAAGCGAGACTGGCGAATCGTGATTAATGATACAAGGAATGGTGGTGCAGAGTATTTTGGCATCGAAGATGCTACCGCCGGTCGCCAGGTATTCAGAATTGAAGGGAATGCACCTTTGAATGCACTATATGTAAGTGATGCGGGAGATGTGGGAATCGGCACCGATGTGCCCGTTGTGGAAGTACATGCAGTGGACGGAAATACACCAGCACTAAGACTTGAGCAAAATGGATCCAATGGATTTACCCCGCAGACATGGGATGTAGCAGGCAATGAAACCAACTTTTTTGTTCGGGATGTTACCAATGGTAGTAAGTTGCCCTTTAGGATTGAACCTAATACTCCACAGAATGCGTTGTACCTGGATGCCTCAGGGAAGGTGGGTTTAGGTAAACAAAATCCAACAGAAAAACTGGAAGTAGTGGGAGGTAATGTGCAAATAGATAATAATACCTATGTGAAAAGTCTTAGAAGTGACGGAACTACCGGCCACCAATTGCTTGGTATGGATAACAATAACGATATTATCTTTAATAGAAACGCAATAGTGGGTGGAAGTCTAACTTCAGGTCTAGTTTTTGCTGCAACAAACGATCGTAACATAGATTTCAGAAATGGCGACAATACAATTCAGATGAGACTAAGTCCATCAACAGGTGATTTAACACTCTTTAACGGAGATGGTTTTAAGCCTGGAGGTGGAGATTGGATGACAACTTCTGATAAGAGAGCAAAGCAATCTGTGAGGCCTTTTGAAGATGGTTTGGAGAAAGTTTTAGAAATAAATCCTGTATTTTATCAGTACAACGGCAAATATGGTACTCCCAACAATGGGACTGAATATATTGGCGTGCTGGCCCAGGATCTCCAGGAAGTAGCTCCATACATGGTGTCAACAAGAACCTTTAAAGACGAAAGGAGAAATACAATTGAATCCTTTCTGTCAGTTGATGCAACGGCCATCAGGTATATGCTGGTTAATTCAATTAAGGAACAACAACAATTGATTAACGAACAGAAGCTTGAAATTCAAAAATTAAGCGAAGAGGTAGAGGACTTAAAAGCAATGCGAGTTGAATTTGAGTTAATAAAGGAGAAAATATTAGAACTCGAATCAGGAAATAGTTCAAGTGTTCTTCTGAAAGGTAGTGTTGAGGCCTATCTAGGTCAAAACTATCCAAATCCCTATATAAATGAGACTGTTATAGAGTATTCTTTGCCATCAAGTATTTCGAAAGCAGAACTTCGGTTTTCAGACTTGTCCGGAAAGTTGATTAAGAGTATTTCTCTCACTGGGGAAGGTAATGGAAAAATAGATGTAAAGGCGCAAGAATTGCCGCATGGAAGTTATCATTACTCCTTGGTAATAGATGGTAATATAATTGATACAAAGAAAATGATCTTATCCAGATAACAGGTAATCAACAAAAATCACACTAAATTTTAAGGAAGGAGTTTGGTCTCAGTGATCAAACTCCTTCCTTTTATCAGGATAAAATTCTCACATTTTTTAACATATCAGAAAGATTATATACACCCCATCCCCCCCTTGCCCTTTACACAAAAAACATTTACCTTTTACTGACAGTAGCTCAGTATGAAAGTGTACACCCGATTTGTTTCGTCTCTGAAGTGTTGCCTGCCTTGCCTCTTTACAATGGCATTGGGTGCTTACATCCCCTTGCAAGGACAGACTACCGAAGTTGGATTAGATGATTTCTATATCGCCGGTGAGACCGTGCGGACGGGAGATGAATGCTTTCGCCTGACAGAGGATTATGACTGGTCATCCGGATCGATATGGTACCGCAATCCGATTGATCTGTCGGGATCTTTCAATATGGAGCTGAAAATGATGTTTGGCTGTGAGGATGTGAGTGGGGCTGATGGAGTGGTCTTTGTCTTTACACCGCATGGAGGGGTTACCGGTCGTCGCGGTGAAGGGATGGGTTTTAGTGGATTGCGACCCTCACTGGGGATCGAAGTAGATACCTGGGAAAATGATCACCTGGCGGACCCTGCCGAGGATCATGTGGCCATCATGCAAGATGGTCAGGTGCATCATTACTATAGTCTTTCGGGACCAAATATCATCCCAAATGTGGAAGATTGTCAGCTGCATGAGTTTGATATCCGTTGGGATCATACCACTCAGAATCTGAGCGTACATCTGGATGGTCGTCGTATTATCGCCTACACCGGAGATATTGTGAACGATATCTTTCTGGGAGAATCAAAGGTTTTTTGGGGTGTGACGGCAGCGACAGGTCGATATAATAACCGACACGAAATCTGCTTTGAGAAACTAGAGTTTTCCCTGCCTCTCACGGAGATGGTATTTGATGACGAAATGCAAACTCGCCTGCTCCGTCATGAAGTGATGACCCTTCAAAACCTAAAGTTTAACTCTGGAAGTACAGACTTTGAGTCAGAGTCTCTGCCGGATCTGCACCGCCTGATCAACCTGCTGAAAGCCAATCCGAACATGGAGCTCGCTTTGGAAGGTCACACTGATAGTCAGGGTGGTGAGCATGCCAATCAATCACTATCACTCGCTCGAGCTAATAGTGTGGCCAATTACCTTATGAGCAAGGGCATTTCCGCCAAGCGCATTCATGCTAAAGGATACGGCGAACGATATCCGATAGCAGACAATGCTACCCCCGATGGCCGGGAGAAAAACCGAAGGATAGATTTCTACTTGTTTCAACCGAGAACCTGATCTTCATGTTTCCCGCATCATCAGATATCAGCTACTCTCCATTGGCTGGATCGCATAAATCTTTAGATTTTCCATTTTCCAGGGAGCTGCGTCTTCATTATCGGGATCCAGAGGTTCAGTCTGAGTAATCCGAATAAATCGTCCATCAGCCGGATTAAACTTCACATGTGTACGTCTCTCCGTTCCTGATCCGGTAAAGATGGGGTCTCCCCAGTTTTCTCCATCTTCTGATACATGAATTTCATATTGCCTGGGATGGGTTTGCAAGGGAGGAGGACCATCCCTGCGAAATCCTCGTCGGATCTGTGGACTTTCAAATTCCAGTTCGGTGAATTGTACGTTGGCTGGTACCTCAAGTTGAAACCACATGCCCGCGTCTTGCTTCTCCTCACTGGTCCATCCTTCAAAAGTAAATGCACCATAAGGTTTGCCAGTGCCACCGATTCGGGCAAGACCTGTATTGCTGGCTGTGACGTTCCAGGTATCAGGATTAGGCACGAGTTTTCGTACGGAGGTATTGATTAATTCTTCGAATTGATAGGGTGCCTGACCTTCTGTAGAAGCTCTTACGGCAGCTACTTCTTCCGGACTGACTACTGAGGCATCATTCCCAAAATT
>JAUILM010000309.1 GCA_030432855.1 Bacteroidia bacterium | reverse complement strand
CTAATGGGCAAGATTGGGAGGCATCCCATCGTTCTGAGGGCCTGAAGGCTGATTTGTGGTGAATAAATATCTTTGGACCCCCATGTCACTTTTCATCGGGTTTTGATACTACAGTATGTATAACGAAGCGGACACAGTTAGGGAAATACTCAAAAAATTGCGGGGTGGTGACGATGGTACGATCCGTGCGATGTATCAGTTTTTTTTTCCGAAAATTCTGCGATTTGTTTTGCAGAATAGTGGAACGGAGAGTGACGCAAAGGATTTATTTCAGGAATGTATCTTCTACCTGTATCGCTACGCTCAGAACACGGCTTTTGAGGTGCAAAACCTGGATGCCTACTTCATGCATATGATCAGGAATCGATGGTATCATCAGCTCAAAGTTAGGAAAAGAGAATCTGAAGCCATTGAGGGTGTGAACAGGGAGGAGGAGATGAGCAGTGACTTTCAATACTATGCCTATTTGAAGGCGTTCTCTCAACTGGGGAAGGATTGCAAGGAGGTTTTGGAGCACTATATCAATGGTACTCCTGTGAAAACAGTAGCGGAAAAGCTGAATACATCTATTGATTACGCAAAACGTAAGAAGTATCTCTGCAAGGAACAGCTGAAGAAGCTGGCGTTGGAAATTTTAAATAGATACGATTAAATGTCTGGAGATTTAGAATTGATTGAGGACTTCCTGCAAGGAAGATTGTCAAAGGAAGAAATGGAGATTTTTGAAAAGAAGATGTCCACGGATGATGCTTTTGCAAGACTCGTGCAGAAAGAGCAACAGCTGATTAATGCTTTGTCAGATGAAAGGTCCAGGAACTTTGTGAATACAGTTGAAGAAATTGTGCAAAGCACACCTCTGCATTCCTCTAATCGTAGGCGAATCCCAAGGATAATTGGTTTTGCTATAGCAGCATCACTTATACTAGTTTCCGGTATTTTGTTTTTTCTGTCACCACAAACCAGGTCACCCGAAGCTACTTTTCAAAGGTACTTTACTGCATATCCAATGCTTTTGGCTCAGAGAGATGCATCAGACAATAACTATCAGGACTTCATATCGGCCTATCAGGATGAAGATTGGGAAGGGGTAGTGCAGCTGGCCGGAGATGCTGATATACAGGCTGCGTATCCAAACCTTATCGATCTTTATCAATCCATAGCTCATCTACATAGGGGTGAAGCCCGGAAGGCTATTGAGCTCCTTCAGCAGGAAAAGGATCTTAATGCCGATCTAAGGACAGCATATCTATGGTATCAATCTATGGCTTTTCTACAACTTAGAGATACAAAGCAAGCAAAAGAGACCCTCCATCAACTGGTAGATCTTCAACCCGGAGGGAGTTGGCAGAGAGATGCTGAACGAATTCTTCAGGAGCTCAAGTAAGCACCTTGTTTAACTTCTTTGTATTAGCTTATTTTTTAATACCTTCGGGAGCA
Source organism: Bacteroidia bacterium (assembly GCA_030432855.1). Classification (GTDB taxonomy): domain Bacteria; phylum Bacteroidota; class Bacteroidia; order Chitinophagales; family Saprospiraceae; genus JABDMH01. The sequence goes on along the minus strand of JAUILM010000309.1, from coordinate 5,467 downwards.
TTCACCAAAATGCAGCAAAATGAAGAATCTTATCTCTAAGATTTTAGGTTCCAAATCTAAAGATGATCCGAGAAACTATTTATTGGATACCATGCCGAAACAAGGCACCTGTGCCGAAATTGGTGCATGGAAGGGTGATTTTTCTAAACGCATTTTGAAAAGAACCAATCCCACCAAACTATATCTCGTTGATCCCTGGCAATATGTAGAAGACTACGAGAATGCCTGGTATGGAGGATCGATTGGTAGCCAGGAAGGGATGGATAAGATCTATGATAGTGTATGTCAGAGATTTGCAGGAGAAATCGCGGCGGGTCAGCTTGCTACTGTCCGTAAAGGGTCCGCGGAAGGCATGGAGTCCTTCGATGACGGTTTCTTTGACTGGGTATATATAGATGGAAATCATACCTATGAATTTGTAAAGAAGGATCTTGAAGTCAGCTGGCAAAAAACAAAGATTGGTGGGTTTGTAACTGGTGATGATTATGGCCTGGAAGGCTGGTGGGATAATGGTGTGACTATCGCGGTAGATGAGTTTGTCAAAAACATGGGAGATCAGGTCGAAGTAGTAGCGATGGTCGGAAGTCAGTTTATTTTGAAGAAGCTGGGATAAAGTCAAATCCTTCTATCAAAAATCCAGATTCTTCCAATATACATTTTCATCCTTTAGGAGATAATCAAAAGGATCCAAAGTGATGGATCGACCTTTGATCAGCGACGGAATGTAAAATCCGGATGCCCCGTCATATTCGGCTTCGGCATTGAGAAAGCAGACAAGTTGCTGGTATCCTGGTACCGTATCCACATGATCCAACCAATTTAAAAGGCCGTCATTGTCGACCCAGATCTGCTTAAAATGGTTGATGACCAGTAGCATTTGGTCCTCACTCAGGTCCCCCCACCACGGAAATTCTGTTTGAATATTTAGCCAGGTGTGTATCGGACTGAGTTGAATTTCAGCCTCCGTGCTTTGATGGTCCAGGAGGTAGTATTTGCCAACTTTTTGCGTAAAGGATGCAAGTTTGTGAAGCTCCTGTCGCATCTCAGAAATTTGTTGAGCGACAAGCTTCTTCTTTTCAGCATGTTCCAATTCAAAAGCAAGACAACCACAATATTTACTACCATAAGGACACTCCTTGGTATCCTGTTCACAATAGTCGTATGACATATGCATACCTTCAATAATGCCAATCTTTTCATCAAAGAGCTGTTTGTATAAGCTATATACCTTTTCATGGGGAAGATTGGCAGGAAGATCTAATGATATATCCCAACTAAAAATCAGGGCTTTAATGCCTTTTAATATTTGATTGGCCTGTTTCCGGGTGAGACGATCATACGGGGGAAATTGCTCGGATCGAATACCGCAATGTTCTGAAAATGGAATCGTAACAGAAAGATTCAAAAATTGATCTATCACCTGGAATGTGTCTTCTGGTGAATCATTCTTCCTGGATGGTTCTTCATGAGGTGATCTGCGCTGTGCGTCAGTCAGATCCTTGATCAATTGATCAACGTATCTTTGCATAACCCTGGACTTGGATCTTCCAATCCTTTATATTACAAAATCCTATTCATCATCATCGGATTTTACTTCAGGATTTTTTAATTGTTCAGCCTGGCTTGCATATTTCTCGTAATACTTCTGATACAATCTTTGCTGCATGGCGGGTAATATGATTTCTCTTCCGTCAATAAATGCATGGAGAAGTACATTGCCCCGCATATCCAGGGCATCACCCTCTGACACAAATAGGGTAGCGCTTTTGCCCGCTTCTAACGTCCCGTACATATCTGCAATTCCCAGAATTTCTGCATTGTTTTTGGTGATCAATTGCAGGGCTACTTCCTTATCCAAACCGTGACCAGCAGCGGTACCCGCCAAAAATGGAAGATTGCGGGAGTTGGCATTCATGCCTGCCTCATAACCTAACCCCACTTTGACACCTGCCTTCACCAATCGTCCGGGTACTTCATAGGGTTGCATCACCGGATTGTCCGGATGTTCCGGCAGTACATGCAGATTTGCCACAATCACCGGTACATTCTTTTCACTGAGGAAGTCGGCGATCATGAGTGCGCCTGAGCCCGTGATACAAGTGATCTTTTTCACTCCCAATTCCTCCAGATAGCTAATTCCTTCAATCATTGATTTTGGGTCCTCGCTATGGAAGTAAAGCGACATATCGCCGGTAAATAGCCCTTCCAATGCCGCCAACTTCAGGTTTTCAATTGCGGGGTTGTCGATGGATTGATAGGCTTCAGCGTCCTTGAATAATTCAGTAATGACTCGGATTTCATCATCATACGATTTATTCTCTACTTGCTTGACCGTATAGGTATCATAGTCAAACTGTCTTCTAAAACGCCTGGGCCATGACAGATGGAGTGCATCGTCTTCCCTGACCAGGGCATCTTCCCAGTTCCAGGCATCTAACTGTACTATAGAAGATTTACCAGGTATGAGTCCTCCCTGGGGAGTAGACTGAGCCAGCAAGATGCCATTAAATCGGTAGGTCGGTATGATTTCTGAGTCGGTATTGTAGGAAATGGCACTCCGAATATTGGGATTAATATCGCCCTGTTCTTCTTCATCAACCGTTGCCCTAACTGAGGCGATCTCATTTAGTCCTAATGTCGTATTGGGAAGGATAAACCCGGGATACACCTGTTTACCTTCTCCGTCAATGATGACATGCCCTGTGGTACCCACTTCACCAGTGGCACCAATCGCTGTAATCTTTCCGGCATCAAAGGTGATAGTACCATCCGCAATCACTTTCCCATCCCCAATATGAATGGTTGTATTTACGACGGCTATTGGTTGACTTTGTGCTTCTCCCGGACTGGGTACCTGACCGGTAGCCACTGTGATTGTAAATACCAGCAGCGTAATCATTGAGACAGCTGCTTTTATATAATTATTATGATTTCTCATTTTTCTGATTTAAAATCTGAAGAGTCTGTTTTAATATAAGTTGCTAGTGTGCATCATGTCCAAATCCGACATCTTCGCAATGATATACCTGCTGCAGTGTACGGGATGGTCGCTGAGTCGAGGCTCCTGACTTTTTCGCTTGCTGCATTTTTTGGATCAAACGGGCTCGCTCGTAGGCCACTGCTTGTTCTTTTTCCTCATTTTTAGATCGATCATAATATATGCGACCATCGATCATGGTTTTTTCAGATTGTGCATAGATGGAAAGAGGATGGTGAGACCATAATACCAAATCGGCATCCTTACCTACTTTAATACTTCCCATACGATCATCCAGATGTAATAATTTTGCTGGATTGAGTGTCACCATCTTCCAGGCATCTTCTTCTGGCACGCCCCCATACTTCACTGCTTTAGCGGCTTCCTGATTAAGTCTGCGTGCCATTTCAGCGTCATCACTATTGATGGATGTGGTCACACCTGCCATGAACATGAGGGCAGCATTGTAGGGAATCGCATATCGAACCTCAAATTTATAGGCCCACCAATCAGAGAATGTTGCACCACCGACTCCATGTTCTGCCATTTTATCAGCTACTTTATATCCTTCCAGGATGTGGGTAAATGTATTCACATTAAATCCAAAGGCCTCAGCAACATGCATCAACATGTTGATTTCAGACTGTACATAAGAATGGCAAGTGATAAAGCGCTCACTGTTGAGTATTTCTGCGAGTGTCTCCAGTGCTAAATCTCTCCGGGGTGCAAGCGTATTTTCCTTATCTGAAGCAGACAAATTATCATATGCTTTCCAGGCTTCATCGTATGCTTTTGCTCGGGTGAATGCATCGACATAGACCTGTTCTACACCCATCCTTGTCTGTGGATAGCGAATGGAGTTTGAACTTCGTGATCTCTTTACATTTTCACCCAATGCAAATTTGATGTAAGAGTCAGCACCTTCGATCAGCATGTCTTCTGGTGCTGCACCCCAACGCAGTTTGACAATGGCGGACTGCCCTCCGATGGGATTGGCAGATCCATGAAGTAGTTGAGCCGCTGTCACACCACCGGCAACTTGTCGGTAGATATTGATGTCGTCTGATTCAACCACATCCTCCATTCGAACCATAGAGGAGTTGGTAGCCCGATCATTCACCGATGATAGGGCGATATGACTATGCTCATCTATCACACCACTGGTGAGATGAAGTCCGGTTGCATCAATGATCTCTGCCTTATTGTTTCGAAGGTTAGTGCCTACTTCGGCAATCTTTCCATCTATAACCAACACATCCGCATTTTCAAGTATACCTTCTGACTCGTTGGTCCACACAGTGGCATTTTTGAAAAGATAGGTACCCATTTCAGGTATTCGATCTTCGCGACCAAATGGGAGAAAGGGATAGGTAATGTCACCCACCATAAGTTCTTCTTCCTCATCAGCATCCTTTTTCTTAGCTGATTTTTCCTCAATGGCTTCGGTATATGATGCACTCCAGGAGATCCATGAACCATCAGGTTCTTGTCCTTGTCCCTTCAACTGTACTTCATCACCTTCGCCTTCAATCCAGCCTGACAATCTTATTCGATCTTTGGAGTCTTTATCCGGGCTAAAACTGAGAGTAAGCGTTTTCTTTTTTACCGAGGCATTTACCGGGAGGGTAGTAGAATCATTAGGCATGAGTTCCCATTTCTGTTTTGCCACAGAGCCGGAAATACTGAGTGGGTAGTTTATATCACCCACGGTTAAAGTGTATTTACCCCGGAGGTCGAGTGCATCCATATCCTCTACAATGAATGACTTACCCTGTATCCAGTTTTCATAAATGGTGGCATCCTCTTCAAAAATTGGATCTGATGTAATGAGAAAGTTAGCGATCATGCCTTCATTAAGACGGCCCAGCATATCTTCCATGCCCAGCCATGAAGCAGGAGTGGTAGTCAGAGCTGCCAGAGCATCTTCGACAGAGAGTCCATGCTTGACGGCTTTACGAAGGTTGCTTAGAAATGCTTTACTCTTAATAGTACCTTCCGAAGTGATAGAAAATGGAATATCTGCGGCTGCTATCTTCGAGAGGTTGGTCGGAGCCAGTTCCCAATGTTTCATCTCTGCCAATGCAACGGTGTGTGCATCATAGGGATCATCGACATCGTATGCATCCGGATATGAGACAGGTACGATCAATGGTGCCTTGGTGGCCTTTAGTTCTTCAATCCTTTGATATTCGTCTCCCATTCCTCTAATGATATACTGTTTTCCAAATTCATCACCGAGTTTATCGGCCCGAAGGATTTGTACCCATCCGGGAGCATCAAATATTTGTGGAAGACCTTGAAGACCAATCCATTCTTCCAGTGATTCATCTTTGTAGTTCTTTTTGCCTCCGGCTTGATACCACTGAGCGTCCAGATAAGTCTGTCGCAGTAATGCCATGTACCCCATCTGCGAAACCGGATAATTTTGACGTGAGGTTCCACGATTGAAAGAATAATGCGCAGCTGCTTCTGGATTGAGGATTACCTCAT
>JAUILM010000308.1 GCA_030432855.1 Bacteroidia bacterium | reverse complement strand
CCATTGGCTCCCTGGCTACCGTATAAAGCAGCTGCATTCGAACCTCGAAGAATAGAAATGCTTTCAATATCATCAGGATTTAGTTGAGAAATTCCATCTCCGCCATCAACTCCATCCCACATACCCGGCTGGCCACCTCTGGTATTAGCAAGGGGAATCCCATCTATTACAAACAGGGGTTCACTATTGCCAGATAAAGACTTATCACCTCTGAGAACCACCCTGGTTGATCCCCCGGCACCTGAACTACTTTTCTTAATCTCGATCCCGGCAGCTCTACCTGACAAGCTATTGAGAAAGTTTACGTCTCGAGCCTGGGTTAGTTCGTTTCCATCAACCGTCTGTTGAGCATAAGTAAGTGTGCTTTTCTCTCTTTTAATACCTAATGCTGTGACTACTACTTCATCCAGTGCCACACCAGATTCAAGGCTCACGTTGATCAACGTTCGCCCTGCTACCGGGATAGTTTGGGTAGTATGCCCTGTATAAGAAAATACCAATGACGCGTCATTGGCAACCGTGATGGAGTAATTGCCATCCAGATCCGACACGGTACCATTGGTAGTGCCCTCCTCCAGGATACTTACTCCAATAAGTGGCTCACCTGAACTCGAAGTCACCAAACCAGAGATCTCATTTTGAGCCATCAGGTAAGTACTACTGAGTACCACCATGATAACGAATAGACATTTTTCTCTCATGAACATTGTTTTGCGCATTAAACCATAAATAGAATTCTCAGCTAGCTTTAAAAATTTAGGTGTAATGGGATAAGGTAAGAAGAGACAATTATCCTGTCTACTGATCTCAATGTCCAGATTCAGGATCTCGAGTCGGCATCTAAGTCACCTTATGACCCTTCCAATATAGTTATTTTTGTTGTTGTGTGCGCACACAACGTGCCTAGAGACACATTTTTCTAATTTTATGAACGTTATTAGAGTCCAAGGCACTTGAAATCACACTTTAGATGACAGTTAGAATTAAAGACATTGCTGCTAAAGCCGGCGTATCAACAGGTACCGTCGATCGTGTAATTCACAAGCGAGGCAATGTAAGGGCAGACGTGCAAGCCAAAGTAGAGCAGGTGATGAGCGAACTGGGCTATCGGCGTAATCTCATCGCCAGTGCACTCGCCACCAACCGGAAATGGAAGATTGCCTGCTTGATTTTTGATCCCTCGGATAGCTATTGGCGTCAGATCAAAGAGGGAATTGACCGTGCCCAGGAGGCCACTGCTCATTATGGAGTCCGGATCCGGCATTATTTTGCCGACCGCTTTGGCCCGGATATGTTTGCCAGGCATGCAGCTAGCATACTCGAGGAGCGGCCAGATGCCGTCCTGATGGCTCCTTCCTTTTTGCGAGAAAGTCTGGATTTTATCAAATCCTGTAACGAGCTGGATATACCGATAGTGCTGATCAACTCTGAAATGGAGGCTCCCGGAGCCCTGTGCTACATTGGTCAGAATTCCTATCAAAGCGGACAATTGGCAGCTCGTCTACTGCATTTCGGTATCAATCAGGAAGCCACTGCTTTGTTACTTAACCTCGAAGCCGATACGCAAAATTCTCAGCATCTTAAAGATAAGGAGTGTGGATTTCGAGAATATTTTACTAAGAATCACGACAAGGAAATCAAGATTGTGTCTGAAAACATCACCAATTTTGATGACCCGGTGCAGCTGTGTTGTATCATCGGTAAATTACTTAATGAATATCCCGATGTGGCAGGCTTATTTGTCACTAACTCCCGTGCCTTTAAAGTTGTTGGTTGTCTCGAACGGTTGAATCGTAATGATCTGCTTGTAGTCGGATTTGATTTAATCCCTGAAAACCTGACATATTTACGTGCAAATAAGATTGATTTTCTTATTAACCAAAATCCAGTTATGCAAGGCTATCTGGGCATAATGAATATTGTCAACCATAGCCTTTTAGATAAGGAAGTAGTCCCGCTGCAATATTTACCACTGGACATAGTAGTCACTGAAAATTGTGATTATTATGAGCAAAACAGTTACGCCCTTCCAATGGTAGTCTAAATACATCACGAGTGGTTTTTACACAAAGTGAGCCTGTACTTTGGTAAGAATCCTTCCACACTCACATGTCGTTCGCTGGTAAGATCTAAGGGCTCCTAGTCGCCCACAACGAGGATATGTACAGGTACTCTTACATATACTTAAATGGAGAGCCATGTTAGCATGAGCTTTGAGACTCCCTGACAGAACTAATTAGTGGGCCAAATTCGTAATCATCGACAAGCGCCGGGTACTGCCCCTGTAGTGTTGTCCCTGAAAAAACTCTGGTCTATTAATACTTCATGATTTTCTTAATAGCCCTGCCATGCTCTGTCTCCACGGCCATCATATAGATACCAGAGGATAGTGATGACAAATCCTGCATTACTATTTCTGATTGTCCACCCGACAGGTGTATCATTTGCTCTTTGAGTATTCTGCCGGTGAGGTCACTAATGGTGATGCGACCCTCACTCTGTGAGGGGAGGTCCATTCGTATCACCATTTGATCCTTAAATGGATTTGGATACGTGATCACCCGACTCTGCAGCGCCAGATCATTGCTGCTGGTCATACAGAATGCTTCTACGATCAGACTCTCCGTGAAAGTACTGGTATCTCGGGGACATACCGCTTTTACCTGTACTTCATACATAGCACATTCTTCCATCTCCAGAGGAAGCAGTGGCATAGTATCTACCACTTCAGTCCAGTCTTCACCCAGTTTGCGATGCCGTATGACATACGCTATTGCAGAATCTACCGGATCCCACACAACATCTGTCGAAAGACCGGTGTAATTGCTCGTGTCCAGATTTTCAGGCGGTGGACACAGTAGTGAATCAAAGACAATGTTTACACAGTAGTCTTCTACCTCACCCAGGTCAATTAATGTCTCACAGGGTGTCACTGTGCTGATTGGATCATATAACATAATAATACGCATTCGGGTGAGGCCTTCTGCGACATCTTCCGGTATGGCAATTCTTGCTTCGATTACTGCATCAGAAATAGCACTATCACTACTGTAGATTAACTCGTCCTCCTCTGCAAACACTCCATCCTGATCATAGTCAATCCAGGCAGCATAAGCATGGAAGAGGCTGTCAAGTGTCGTACCACCCTCAATTTCCATCGTGTAGGTCGTACCTTTCTTTAGTGTGGTAGCATTTCCCGTGTGGTTACCATATCCATTGTCAGGACCGGAGTTGTTCTCAATTGTATTTAATTTGATGCGTTGAATCCATTCCTCAGAGCTATTACCGACAGGCGGGATGCAATATGTCGAATCCAGGCACGGACCACATCCAAATGTTCGGAAAGAAATGCTATCACTGGCTTCAACCACTCCATCGCTACATAGTGATACTACTTGCAACAGATATTCGGTACACGGTTCCAGACTATCCAGTGAGATCGAATTGTCAGAGACCTCCAGGCTATCCCAACGCAGGGTGTCGGTATCGACAGCAAGTAAGAGCAAATAATTTAGTGCGGCACCTACTGAATCCCATTCCAGGGCTACTTCTGTTTCTGAAAGCACCGTATGGTTTACAAACGCAGGCGGCATGCAGCAATTTCCTGTGGTGAAACTCAGTATTTCAGTCGACTGTTGAGAACCATCTTCACAGGATGTGATGATCTGATATTGATAAGTCATGCAGACTCCGAGATCTGATAGACTAAATGTATTATCGGCCACATCAAGTGCTATCCAATTTGTATCACCCATGAGTCGATATTGAAAGGTAGAACCGGTTACTGAGTCCACTGTAGTCCAGGAAATTGTCGCTTCATTGACTCCCACATCTTCAGTAATATCGAAAGCAGCGATACAAGAGGTACAGGCTGTCAAGGTGGCTTGCAGCGCATTAAAAACATTCAATCTTCCTCCGGTACTTACTTCGTCTGCCAGGTTCGGTAAGGCATCTACATTTTCAAGTATCAATTGTCGCGCCGTCAGAGCGGCAGCAGCAGGATCCGTCAGTGCAAGACTGGCAAGATCACCACAGGGTGATGCATAGAGAAGGCCAACCGCTCCTGCCACAATGGGTGCAGCGAACGATGTACCCGTGACCCATGCATATCCCGGGATGCTGGTTGTATACACCAGGTCGCCTGGCGCTGCCAGATCAATATCGCGTTTTCCAAAGGCTGCAAACGTGCGTTCATCCGCCTCGTCAGTGGCCGTTACAGCAATCATATAATCACTGGCACAAGACGTAGGAACATCCAGTATTGTATCGATGTTTATTTCAGTATTGGCGGTGGCTGCAGTGTTGAGGATTCCCTGTGCTCCCAGGCTATCATAAACAGCACACCATATAGGTGTCTCTTCTGGAGTTAGTTCTTCATCTCCGTAAGAGAGATTGGTGGCCACGACAAAAGCACCTCTCTCACCATTTGTCTCATTATACATTTTTCGCTGTTGCAGGATATATCCGTAGGCGGCAATCATATCCGCTTCGTTGAGGTCAGAATTGAAAAAGACATTCATCATCTTTATATTCCAGTTTACACCGGCTATCCCAATTGAATTATTACCGGTGGCTCCCACGACACCTAAAATCTCCGTGCCATGGGTTTCTGAGACACCTCCGGCAAACATTTCCGGATCCACATTATCGTCCTCCAGCAAGATATTCCAGCCACGAGTATCATCCACATAACCGTTCTCATCATCATCGATTCCGTTGTTGGGAATTTCATGTGGATTTCTCCAAATATTATCAATCAGATCCTCATGTTGATCATCCACTCCTACATCAATGATGGCCACTACTATGGTATCACCGTGTACAGTCACGCCACCTTTAGTAATGCTCCAGGCATCATCGGCATCAATATCCGCGTCTTCTTTTCCATTGCTACCCAGATTGATCCATTGCCACTGTTGCTCGAGTAGGGGGTCATTCGGTGATACGGCACGCTGCTTGATGAAATGGTTTTGTTGGGCTACCAGAATGTCTGGATCACTAGTCAGATTGTTTATGAATTCAATTTCATGAATACGGGTAAAATCAAATTTGGCTACCCAAATATTCATATGATCGGATAGACATTTCTTCATTTGAAAGGAGGTCTCTTCTCCACGAAACTTCACATTTCGATTGATCACGGCCTGCTGATCTACTCCAGGATGAAAGCACATGATTACTTCACCCTGACGATATTCCAGCGCTTGTGCATGCAGAGATTCTACATAGCAGGTACTGCTGATCAAGACAACAAACAGTAGAAGTTTCTTTAACATATGTAATGAATTGTCTGTGATTGATTTAGTCATGATCAAATTTAATCGAAAATATCTAATGTACAGTGTTTTTCGAAAGCGAGTAAATAAGTTGTGCGCAATTGTCTACCTGCGACAACTTTTGGATTTTCCCCTTGGATCCCATCTAACATTGAAATACATGTAACACTAGCTAAGATATTCCGGTCTTCTTCAAATAGGTATAACTCCATCGAGATAGTTGACCGTAAGTATCACTTCATATAGTATTTACAATAATATGATTATCTGACGCTTAGGATTGCTGGTAATAGTACAACTAATCATAATATGACATTAATTATTAATATGTTGTATATTGTGAATGAGATTGGATTATATGAAATAAAATTTTGATATAACCACTGAGAAACTTTAACTATGTTTGATGTCATGCGGACCCAACTACTGATTTTATCCCTCTTTTTTGCAGTAAGTCTTACTGCCCAGGAAGTGAGTCTTCCCGACCATTTGAAGGAAGTCAAATCCTCTGATTCTGAGGAGATGTTGGTGCAAAAGGATGAAAAGAAAGTGACCATCAAAGTGATGGATATGAAGACCATGGACAAGGTGCCTTTTTTCTCCGTTGACTTCACATCCTGCGGTCATCCCGTGTACGAAAGTGATGAATATGGTGAGTTTACGATGCAAACCGTCGAAGGTTTTGCTTGTTATGTGCGCATTGGAAAAAGAGGCTATAGTAATCTCGATCTCCTGATTGATTACGATGATATTAATAGTCCGGAAAAAACCTATAGTATCTTTCTAAGCCGATCCCCAAATTATTTTACCGGTGTGATTACCGATAGTTTAAAACAGAATTTATATCTGGACAGGGCTCAGATCGAGCTTACTGCTGGTGATGATTCCTGGAAGCAGCGGGTAGAATCAAGTCGACAGGGGGAGTACTCATTATATCTGAAACCGGAAACCCAATATAAACTTGAGATCTTTCGTGATGGCTATAAACAGTATTCCAGGACCTTTGCCACCGGAGAACAAATTCAAAGGGACATACTATCCACGATTCGTTTGCAGCCACTGAAGAATTATGCCCAACGTGAGGGTTTGGGCACTGAGGTAAGTGTAAATCGCAAGAAGAAATCGGAAGGAGGATTGAATTATTTTAGTATCCAAATCCTGGCAAATCGTGCTACTGAAATTGATCTTCCGACCTATCAACAAGAACTGGGACAGTATGGTGATGTTTTCCTGGAAGCTCATGGCCAAATAGCCAAATTGAAGGTGGGCAAATACTTCGATCGATCGGTGGCTGAGCAAATTCTGCAGAAGATCAAGTCCAATGATAAGTATACCGATGCATTTCTGACACAATATATACCTAATCGGAATGTGTCTTCAGATAAGGTGGCTGGATTTGACGAAACCTACATGGTCCGTTTGGCTTCCTACCTCAATCCGGATCTATTCGACAGTACACGCGTGGCAGGTTTGGGAATGCTAAAAAAGATTCATAAAGATGAGTGGACAATCATGGTACTAGATGGCTACAAGGAGTTGGATGAAGCCAAAAAAGCCAGTAATTCCGCTAAAGAAAGTGGTTTTAGTTCGGCACATGTTGTCATCATGCAGGACGGGCAAATACGGAAGGTCAGGGAATAGTTCTTTCCG
>JAUILM010000307.1 GCA_030432855.1 Bacteroidia bacterium | reverse complement strand
GGCTAAAGCAATACCCCAAAATACCTGATCAATCGTCGCTAGTTCAGCCCACCAGGTTGTGATTCCTCCTTCCATTGTTCTTATCGATTAACCTTTCCTACTAAAGTTAACACTTTCTGATCTTGTTGGATCAGTTCAATCGACGAAGGCGCATAGAAGCTCGTCCAAGCCACTATATTTATCTGAAAGCTATGGAGGGAATCTGGTGAGAATCACAGGGTATAATGTACTGTACCTGTTTGATTTTTATACCTTTGTTGCTTCAACTTTACTAGACACTATCTTTCTCATTGTATGGTCGTTGATGTTAAACTCTTTTCAGGTACTTCTTCCAATTATTTAGCGGAGAAGATTGCAGATTTTTATGGTGCTGACTTAGGATTGATGGATCTCCAACGGTTTAGCGATGGAGAGATGCAGCCTGTCATCAATGAATCTGTACGCGGCAGCTATGTTTTTTTTATCCAATCTACCTTTGCACCTCCCGCCAACCTCATGGAGTTATTGCTCCTGATTGATGCGGGCAAAAGAGCATCAGCGGGTTATATCACTGCGGTGATCCCCTATTTTGGATATGCCCGACAAGATCGCAAGGACAAGCCTAGAGTGCCCATATCGGCCAAGCTAATTGCCAACCTTTTGGAAGCAGCGGGTGCAGATCGTATCATGACAATGGATTTCCATGCGGATCAGATTCAGGGATTCTTTGACATTCCTGTGGATCACCTGCAGTCAAAGGCTATTTATACCAGCCATTTTGAAAAGCAGAACCTGGATAACGTCATATTTGCCTCACCGGATGTGGGAGGAGTTAAGCGAGCCCGAAGCTATGCTGTACATTTTAATAAGCAGCTGGTCATCTGTGATAAACATCGGGTGAAGGCCAATGAAGTATCAAGCATCAACGTAATAGGTCAGGTAGATGGTGCCGATGTGATCCTGGTGGATGATATTGTCGATACCGCAGGTACGTTATGTAAAGCGGCTGATGCACTGATCGAAAAGGGAGCCAAAACTGTTAAGGCCATATGTACACATGCGGTTTTGTCAGGAAATGCCTATGAGAATATCGAAAAATCAGCGATCAGTGAGTTGATTGTTACTGATACGATTCCTCTCAAGAAATCATCCTCCAAGATAAAAGTACTCTCTAGTGCCAAACTCTTTGCCCGGGCGATTCGCAATACGCACGAACACAAGTCAATAGCTGCTTTATTTGTTGGCAGATAGTTTAAAATTTATATCTTTGCGTCCGTTTTCTCAACAAGTGAAAGAATAATCAAGTCATTATGCAGACTTTCAAGATATCAGGACAACTACGGGATGTGAATGGTAAACGAGCCGCTAAAGCAGCGAGAAGAGCTGGTTTGGTTCCCTGTGAGTTGTATGGTGGTGATACAAATGTTCATTTTCAGCTGCCTGCACAGGATCTAAAGGATCTGATTTATACATCTGAGTTCAAGGTTGTGAATATCGAAATTGATGGAACTACCTACCGATGTATCATGAAGGACATTCAGTTTCATCCTGTCACGGACAACATTGAACACATCGATTTTCTCATGTTGGAGGATGGTAGGAAGGTGAAGGTCAATGTACCTGTAAGATTTACCGGTGTTGCTCCGGGTGTAAAGGCCGGAGGAAAACTCACTCAAAAAGTGAAGTCAGTTCAAATTAAAACTGTCCCTGAACAATTGGTGGATCACCTGACACTGGATATCTCTAAGTTGAAGTTGGGACATTCTGTGCGAGTGCGTGACATTAAGGTCGATGGTGATATTGAAATCATCAACAATGGCAGCATTCCTGTCGCGTCAGTCGAAATACCACGTGCACTGAAATCAGCTGGAGCTGGTGGTGCTGATGAAGAAGATGCTGAAGAAGGAGAAGAGCAGGCACCTGAGGGAGAATAGTCTGTAAAGAGATTTTTTCTTAGAATAATATATGAGGTGTATCTTTGGTACACCTTTTTTTATTTGCCTTATGACGAAGTCGCCCCTGCATTTTAATCTGGTCCAGTTCGATATTCACTGGGAGCACCCTGAAAAGAATTTTCTCAAGTTAGATAGGATGTTGTCCCAGACAGATGGTACGGTAGATATTACAATTCTCCCCGAGATGTTCTCCACAGGCTTCACTATGAATGCTACAGCAATGGCTGAACCTATGGATGGAAGGGCAGTACAGTGGATGAAAGAAACCGCACAGAGGATTCAATCAGACCTGGTTGGGAGTCTTATTATCTCCGAAGAAGGTAATTTCTTCAACCGTTTGATTTGGGTAGACAAAGATGGGGGGATTAAAGCAACTTATGATAAAAAGCACCTGTTTTCTCTGGCAGGTGAAGAGAAAGTCTATACCGCAGGCACCGAAAATGTGTTAGTAAATGTTAAAGATTGGCACTGTAAGCCAATGATCTGCTACGATTTGCGTTTTCCTGTTTGGGCACGTTCAGGTAAAGAAGTGGATTTTATGCTCTACGTTGCCAATTGGCCTGAGAAGCGGGTTTTCGCCTGGAAGCAACTATTGATTGCCAGAGCTATAGAAAACCAGTGTTATGTGATCGGTTTGAATCGGGTTGGCTGGGATGGAGAGCAAAATTATTACAATGGAGCTTCTATCGTGGTGGATCCAATGGGAAAGACCATTCATAGTCTCGGCGGACAGGAAGGTGTTCAGCGTGGAAATCTGGATGGTGTGGCTCTGCAGGTGGTCCGTAATGATCTTCCTTTCCTGAACGATGCAGATGATTTTGTCATAAAATAGAGTAGGTTGGACGTACGCATTACTATTTGGGTCTTGATATTGGGATTGATATCAAGTTGTACCGCTTTTAAGCCTGTAGGGTCTGTTTCGACTACGGCACCATCTGTCAGAAATAATAAAGTAAAGTTTAAAGAGGATGTCAGTGTACGGCAGCAAATTGTCGCTGAGGCATTGTCCTGTACCGGGACACGATACCGATACGGAGGAACGAATAAATCCGGCTATGATTGTTCTGGTCTGGTTTATAGTGTCTATTCTGCTAATGACATCCAGGTACCCAGAAAGGCCGCTGATATGTCCGAAATAGGTAAGAAAGTTGCACCCTCGAGGGCAAAAAAGGGAGATCTGATCTTCTTCGCCCTGCGTGGTAAGGCGGATCATGTAGCCATCGTGACGGAGGACGCAAAAAATGGATCGCTTTGGGTAGTACATAGCACTAGCTCAAGAGGGGTTTTACACGAAGATGTCATGGAATCCAGCTACTGGTCCCGGCGTATTCGTGAAGCCCGTGACGTGATAGACTGATATCCGACTATCAACTCAAAAGGAGGGTAATGTGACTTCTCAGGACTCTATGAGCATAATCATTGATGGCCGGTGAGCTTTAACTTAGACCCTATTGCTACTGCGATCTGAAATCTAAAACTTACGAATTGTAACACCTCAACTGAATGTAACAGTCCACTAATCGTCCCGAATCCTTATCTTGCGCCCTTTCCATTCAAATAGTGTATATCTAATGATCAATATTATATTATTTGGCCCTCCAGGGTCAGGTAAAGGAACGCAGGCAAAGAAGCTGGCAGATAAATATGGTTTTCTTCATATCTCAACAGGTGATCTATTCCGATATGAAATTGGCAATAAGACACCCCTGGGGTTGGAAGCCAAGTCTTATATCGACAAGGGACAGCTTGTGCCTGATTCGGTTACCATTGGTATGTTGCGAAAAAAAGTAGAGTCTTCACCGGATGCTAATGGGATCATTTTTGACGGATTCCCACGCAATGTGTTGCAGGCTGAGGCACTTGATGAATTGTTGGCGGAGAGCGATGACCGCATTTCTGCATTAATCCAATTGAATGTTTCTGACGATGAAATCGTGAAAAGAATATTGGAGCGCTCTAAAACCTCAGGAAGATCTGATGATGCTGATGAATCAATTATACGCAACCGCATCGATGTGTATAACCGGGAGACAGCACCTGTCTTTGCTTATTATAGTGAAGATGGCAGATCACATGCCGTGGAGGGAATAGGACAGATCGATGAGATTTTTGCACGATTGTGCAATCTCGTGGATACCCTTTGATCCACAGGAAGAATAATAAATACCATAAGATATGGCAGAGGACAATTTTATTGATTACATAAAAATCTGCTGTAGGTCTGGTAAGGGTGGGGCCGGATCAGTCCATTTCCACCGCGACCGAATGACCGCGAAGGGAGGACCAGATGGGGGTGATGGAGGTAGAGGTGGCCATATCTTGCTGGAAGGAGATCGGAATATGTGGACGCTGCTGCCACTTCGATATAAAAAACATGTGATTGCAGGACCCGGAGAACCCGGAGGAGCAAGCCACAGCACGGGTGCAGACGGCGAAGATATTATCCTCAAAGTACCTCTGGGTACTGTAGCCAAAGACGAGGAATCAGGAGAAATTGAGTTCGAAATCACAACTCATGGGGAACGCAAGATTCTCCTGGAAGGTGGGAAAGGAGGGCTCGGAAATTCTCATTTTAAATCTTCCACTCGTCAGGCACCCCGGTATGCGCAACCCGGTTTAGATGGAAAGGAAGAATGGAAGATTCTGGAATTGAAGGTTCTCGCCGATGTAGGTCTCGTGGGTTTTCCTAATGCTGGCAAGTCGACACTGCTTTCAGTTATTACGGCAGCCAAGCCAAAAATTGGAGCATACCCTTTCACCACGTTAAAACCAAATCTTGGAATTGTGGCCTACAGAGACAATCGGTCCTTTATTATGGCTGACATTCCCGGGATTATCGAGGGAGCACATGAAGGAAAAGGATTGGGCTTACGATTTCTTCGGCACATTGAAAGAAATGCTGCTTTGCTCTTTATGGTTCCTTGCGATGACGAGGACATTACTGCTACCTATCACATTCTGCAGAAAGAATTAGAGGCCTATAGTCCTGAATTGATGGATAAGCCCAGAGTACTCGCTATTACCAAGAGTGACCTTATCGATGAGGAACTGAAGGAAATGCTTAAAAAAGAAATTCCGCAGGATGTACCGACAATATTCATTAGTGCAGTGGCGCACCAGGGATTAGATCAATTGAAAGATATGCTCTACAACCTTCTGGACACAAGCGATAGTGATTAATCAGACTTTTTCCTGGTTTCATAATTGTCCGTCTTAATGGCTCGCGCATTCGTCTGAATGTCTTTCCATAAAGATTGCGACTGATCTCTTATGGGACTCAGGGCAGCATACACTTTAGATGAGTCTTTGGTAGATTTGGTCAGCAGACTTGCGTGCTCCAGAAAAGTACTGAATGCGCTAATAGTTATTACCATCACCGCACTAAGTAATAGTCCGCCCATGATGTGCTGTCCCAGACGACCTTTTCCCGAGACATCAAGCCAGAGAAATCTCAAAATACTATGGAAAAACAGCGAAAAGACTACTACAAATGCGATGAGAAGTCCGATCGTTGTTGTCGAATTAAATTCAGAGAAAGAAGCTTCCAGAAATGCCAGAATATGGGGTGAAGTCATTATGACTATCACCAGACCAGCCAGCACTGACAGCAAGATTGAAAGTGTCCGGATGATACTTTTTTGAAATCCACTGATAAAAGCCAGGCAAACCAACAATGCGGCAATGATGTCATACGTCATAATGGTATGATTTTCGAGACCTAAAATCTATAACTACAAACACAAAAATACATTAAATATTATTTTAATGTGTTAATTATTATTACTTAGGTCCGTATGTTGGGATTGATTATTAGGTTTTTTAGAAAGATTTCTAATACTTTTACAAGTCGCATCCCAAACTAATTGTAAAGAATGAAGTTTAGCATCACTTTCATTGTTCTCTGTCTGGTATCTGGATTATCAATTGGACAGGAAAATAGTTCAGATCAACCCAAAGAACTAGACATTCCCAAAGTATTCCTCATAGGAGAATATGAGGATCAGTATGGCTTATTGTATGAGACATATAATCAAATCTTATTATCCGTTTGTCATGATGATATGGATGTCGCATTCAACAAATGGATGGATATGCTCTCAGAAATGGAATCATACGCAGGCAACATTGATTTTGATCTGAATGGGGTTAAAATCTGGTTGAAGGTGTTTTGGAATGCTGAGGGCACAATCGATCATATCTCATTTTATCGAAAGCCTAACTCACGCAATATAGATGTGGATGAGTTAAAAGCATTTCTCTCTAGTTTTATGAATCACTACCAGATGCCGATTCAAACCAACGTGAAGTTTACGCACAATGGTAGTGCGCAGTTTCCCACAGCATATATCCCACCACAGGTAGACGACAAGTTGAGGCCGCGGGAGAAAAAGGGCTAGTGCCAGGGGTGAGACGACTGGCAGATTGATATTCACGTGATTTGATCTGCATGATCAGCACGGGTGGGTACTTTCAATGGTTTCTTCGGGAACAAAAACCTGAAAATCTTCATATACTATAGTGATGGTCGGTTTATGCGGGCTTCAGTAGGTTTAGGGTCTTCCTCGTCATATTAAAGTATTTAGCTATATTTCGGGGTTCAAAATAATGCATTCTCAATGGCACAAAGCAACTACACAGAGGACAACATTCGGTCACTGGATTGGAAGGAACATATTCGGCTGAGACCGGGTATGTACATTGGAAAACTGGGTGATGGAGGATCTCCTGATGACGGGATCTATGTGCTTTTGAAAGAGGTAATAGACAACTCGATTGACGAATATGTCATGGGAAATGGCAACGTCATCGAGATAGAGATCGGCGAAGGTGAAGTTCGGGTTCGAGACTATGGAAGGGGCATACCGTTAGGCAAGCTAGTCGAGTGTGTTTCCAAAATGAACACCGGTGGAAAATATGACAACAAGGCTTTTCAAAAGTCAGTAGGATTGAATGGTGTGGGTACCAAGGCGGTGAATGCATTATCCCAAAACTTTGAAGT